>NZ_DBNHSF010000202.1:0-20308 GCF_057143545.1 Candidatus Andeanibacterium sp. | reverse complement strand
AGCGGCGCGCAATGCAGCTGTCACCCAACCGGCCTCATTTGCGATTTCTGCCCAGAGTAGGGAATGCGCAGGGAATTCGAGCCAGACCTGGCCGGTATATTGGAAGCGGCCGCTATTGGCGGGATCGGGCACGCCCCATTCGTCATAGGAGTTGACCGCGCCATCGGCCCCGCCCTGGCCCATGACCAGCACGATCGAGCCGCGCGGATCGGCATAGAGGTTGGCGACATTGCTGTTGGCTGTGCCCGATCCCTATCCTTGACGAGGGAGCGGTACTCAAACTTCCGCGTATTGGGACGATTTCGGGAATGGATGGTGCCGCTTACTGGACTCGAACCAGTGACCCCATCATTACGAATGATGTGCTCTACCAACTGAGCTAAAGCGGCGTGAGCGCGCCCCATAATCACCTTGGCCGCAATCGGCAAGCGCCGAGGCCCGCCGCAGGTCGCGCCTTCGCGCCAGCCTTCGCGATTGTGTTTGGTGCCCGGGGAAACTAGGCCGGTTCGCAAGCCGTGGGAGGAGCGAGACTTGGCCAGACCGCTTGCAGATATCACCGTCCTTGAAATGGGCACCTTCATCACCGGCCCGGCGGCGGGCATGCTGCTGGGCGACCTTGGCGCGCGGGTGATCAAGATCGAACGGCCCGAAACCGGCGACCCGTTCCGCGCCTTCAAGGGCGGGCTCTATTCGCCGCACTTCCAGACCTATAACCGCAACAAGGAAAGCGTCACGCTCGACACGACGCAGGCCGAGGACCTTGCGGCGTTCGACAAGCTTGCCTCCGAAGCCGACGTGTTCATCCAGAATTTCCGCCCCGGCGTCGCCGAGAAACTTGGCCTCGGGCATGAGCGGCTGCGGGCGCTCAACCCGCGGCTGGTCTACGCCTCGATCTCGGGCTTCGGGCCGGAAGGGCCCGACCGCGACCGCCCGGCCTTCGACACGGTCGCGCAAGCGGCGTCGGGATTTCTCGGCCTGCTGGTCAATCCCGCCAATCCGCGCGTGGTCGGCCCGGCGATCGCCGATGCGATGTCGGGCTTCTACGCCGCCTATGGCGTGCTCGCCGCACTGCATGAGCGCGAGCGCACCGGCGAGGGGCGGCTGGTCGAGACGTCGATGTTCGAAGCGATGAGCCATTTCAATCTCGACAGTTTCACCCACCTGTTCTCCGAAGGCGAAGTAATGGGCCCGTGGAGCCGCCCGCATGTCTCGCAAAGCTATGTCTTCGAATGCGCCGACGGGAAGTGGATCGCGCTCCACATGTCCTCCCCGCCGAAGTTCTGGGAAGGCCTCGCCGACGCGGTCGGGCGGCCCGACATGCTCGAGATGGAGGAATACGCCACGCGCGATGCGCGGATCGCCAATTACGAGAAGGTGGTCGCGTTCCTCGCCCCGCTGTTCGCCGCCCGGCCGCGCGACGAATGGTGCGACATCCTGCAGGAAAGGGAAGTGCCGCACTCGCCGATGCGGACCTCGCAGGAGGTGGTCGATTGCGGGCAGGCCGAGGCGCTCGGGCTGGTCATTTCCGACCCCGACGGGCCGCACGGCGAATGGCGCACGATCCGCTCACCGGTGAGCTTCGACGGCGAGCGCCAGACCTCGGTCAAGGCCCCGCCGGTGCTCGGCGCGGACAATGAGCGGGTGCTGGGACGGAAACAGAGCTAGAGATTGCGCTCGGGCAGCGCCTGAAACTCGGGCAGGTCGGGATCGGTCAGGTCCCATTCGAGGCGATCCTTCACATAAATCACGCTCTCGGGCGAAATTTCGTTCGGGTCGTCGAGCGATCCGGCCTGGACCATGATGTGATCGCCCGGCGCATCGCCCGAAGTGTAGAGCCGCCCGCCGCAAGTGCCGCAGAAATGACGCGTCACCTTGCCGCCGGTGTCGCCATGATTGGTGAAGGTCGCCGGCGAACCCTCGAGCGAAAGCTGGTCCTTGTGGATGCCGATAATCGTGGTGTGGCCGGTGCCGGTCGCCTTCTGGCAGTCCTTGCAGCAGCATTGGCTGACAAACAGCACCGGCGGCGCGATGCGGTAGCGAATGGCGCCGCACAGGCATCCGCCGACCAGGCTGGCATTGTCGCGAACCGGCATTGTCGCTTGCTCCCTCGGCAGAAAAAATGGAGGCCCGAGCCGGAATCGAACCGGCGTACAAGGATTTGCAGTCCTCTGCGTCACCACTCCGCCATCGGGCCATCCAAGCGCGGAACGCGCGCCCTAGCGGAGCGCCGGGCGCAGGGCAATCGCTTTGATGCTGCAGCCGCGCCGCTTGCGCGCCGCTGCGCCAGTCATTAGCAATCTATCCTTGCAAGGATGCGCAATGGCCGACGACAAACCCACGATCCAGACCATCCGCCAGAGCGAGGACCGCTTCCTCGCTTCGGACCTGTTCGAGGGCAATGCGCGCGCCCTGCCACCACCCAATGGCAGCGGCACGATTACCGAGGACGCGCGAGAGATCGACATCTACCACACCTGCGACGTGGTGGTGGTCGGCGGCGGGCCGGCCGGCTGCGCGGCAGCCTGGGCAGCGGCGAAAGCGGGAGCCGATGTGACCCTGATCGAGCGTTACAACTGCCTCGGCGGGCTCTCGACCGGCGGGCTGGTGATGTGGATCGACCGGATGACCGATTGGGACGGCAACCATGTCATCCAGGGCTTTGCGCGCCATTTCATCGAGCGCATGCCGCCCGAAGGCGTGGCCGGACCGCCGCAGGAAATCTGGGGCTCGCCCGATCCCGAACTGGTCAAATATTGGGGCCAGCGGACCAGCGCGCATCGCGGGGTCGTCACCTGGGCGCCGACGCTCGATCCCGAATGGATGAAGCTGGTCGCGCAGGAAATGCTGCTCGAAGCGGGCGTGCGGATCGTATTCCACGCCTGGGCCGCGCGCCCGCTGGTCGAGGACGGGGTGGCCAAGGGGGTCATCTTCGAGAGCAAGCAGGGGCGGCAGGCGGCGATGGCCAAGGTGGTGGTCGACACAACCGGCGACGGCGACATGTTCGCCCGCGCCGGGGCCGAGTTCGAGACCGACATCCAGCCGGACGATCCGCATCATTCGATGAACACCGCCTTCCTGCTGGCCAATGTCGACATGAACCGCTGGTATGCCTTCCGCGCGGAGGATCCCGAGCAATTCGCCGAGTTCCTCAAGCGCGGGCGCGAATATTGCGGCTTCTTCAACCCGCCCTATGCCAGCTGGTCGAACGCCATCGCGCTGTTCCTCGGCCCGCGCCAATCGGGCCTCTCGGCGCTCGATGTCGACGACATGACCGAGGTCGAAATCCGCAGCCACCGGCTGATGCGGCTCCATTGGGAGTTCTTCAAGGCCAACGCGCCCGGCTTCGAGGACAGTTACATGCAGCAAAGCGCGAGCCAGCTCGGCGTGCGGCATACGCGGCGGATGGCGGGCGTGGCGCAGATCCGGCGCGAGGACTGGTCGAACGGCCCGCCGGTGGCCGACGAAGTGGGCTTGAGTCCTTCGGTCAGCCAGAAATACCCGCTGGTCTCGGTGCCCTATGGCTCGCTGGTGCCGCGCCGGCTCGATGGGCTGCTCGCGGCCGGACGGCACATGAGCTGCGACGCCAATTCGCACGGCTTCATGCGCGAGATCCCGCAATGCTGGCTGACCGGGCAGGCGGCGGGCGTCGGCGCAGCGCTGGCGGCAAATGGGAGCATCCAGCCGAGGGCGGTGGATGTTGCCGCAATCCGCAAGGTCCTGCGCGAACAGGGTGCGCACCTCTCCGACGATGCCGCGGTCGCGGCCGCCGGGCAGGCGGTTGCGGCGGAGTAGGCCGATGGAAAATGCCCCCACCACCGGAGCCTTCGCGATCGTCCCCAGTAACGATTTGCCCGCAGCGATCCCCTTCTGGGAGAAAATGGGCTTTGCCGTCACCGGCGGCGAGCCGACCTATGTCATCATGACCGGCTGGGGCTGCGAAGTGCACCTCACGCAAGCGGGCAAGGGCGTATGGGCCGTGCCCGAGCTCAATCCGTTTGGCGTGTTCATCCGTACGCCCGATGTCGCGGCCATCGCCGAGCGGATGGACGAACATGTCATCCGCCCGGGCGGCATACTGCGCCACCGCGAATGGGGCATCTACGAAGTCGGGCTGGCCGGGCCGGACGGTTTGCTGATCCGCGTCGGCTGGCCCTCACCGCTGGTGCGGGCGGCGGGAGTGGCAGAGTAGCTTCCTTCCTGTATCCCTGCTCGCTTGTGACAGGATGGCGAGTTTGGAAATCCAAATTACGGCCGGCCGAGATCGACGTATGGATCGGCTTCCGCGGCAGTATCTGCCGGAGCACCGACAATGATGGATATCGTACCATCCGGTGCGATCTCGACCCGGTAGGATTCAAGCCCGGCCTGCTCGGCAGCCGCAATGGCCCGCTTCACATCCGCTTGCTTCCACGGCGTCGTGGTGCGCGATTTCCGCGTGGCAGCGTCCTTGGCTGGATCATTCGCCAAGATTGCGATTTTCCCGATGGCGTCGGCACACGCGGCGGGCTGGCGCAGTATTTGCGCCCCTATCTCGATTGGAACCATCCTCCCTCCAAATCGCGGGAGAGCAAACTATTCCGACCGGGCGACCTCCCCGTTTGCCAGAACCTGCCAACATTGCAGCGCTCCCGACATTTTCTCTTTATACGCAGCAATATGCCCTATCAGGCCTCGGGCGTGCAAGCGCTATCGCGCCACGCCGCAGCGGGGTTCCGCGACCGGCCAAGTGAGACAATTTGCGACAAAGTTCGAGTTGAGTTCCGAGGCTGGATCGCCTTTCCTGATCGAACCAACGCCAGCAGCAGCGATGAATTTCCGACGTGCCCCCTTCTTCAATCGAGAGCGATACAAACCGGCAGAGGGTTTCGGCGCTCCGCCTCGTTGACCGGCTCCAGCCAGCGCTGCGCCGAGGCGAGCGCGGCACGATCGTCGAAATCCTGCACGAGCTGATCGACCTCAGGGCGCCACTGAGCAGCCAATGGCTGTCGCTCTCGGTGACCGCGGCAAATAATGGCGAAGTGACCCTCGCCCGCCGGGCGATCGATCTCTACATCGAGAGCTGCCCCGGGGATCCCGGCGCCCTCCACAAGAAGGTGGCACTGCTGTCCACGATCGGCCTGTGGGACGAGGCCTACGCGCTGTTGCGCGAACTGGCACAGGACCAGCCGGACCCGCTTTCCTACGCCTACAGCCGGGGTACCGCCGCCCTCTATGTCGGCGATCGCGAGGAAGCGCGCAGCTGGCTGGAAAGGGCGATCCGGCTGCAACCGCTGGCAGGCTCGCCCTGGCTTTCGCTGGCGGTGCTGGTGGACTTCGCGGAAGAGCCGGACCTCGCAGAGCGCATCATCGGCGGCGAAAAGAAGCTCGATGGAGTGGTGGCGAGCGAACGCACAAGCTACCGCTATGCATTGGGCAAAGCCTATGCCGACCTCGCGGAACACGCCCTCGCTTTCGATTGTTTCGACGAGGCCGCGCGGTTGATGAGGACCCATACGGAATACAGCCGCGAGCGCGACCGGTTTACCGCGACCGACGCAGTGGACGGATACGACGCCAAGGCGATCGCCGCGATCGCGCGCCTGCAGAGCGAACCGACCGACCGCGGCATCTTTGTCACCGGCCTGCCGCGCTCCGGAACGACCCTGGTCGAACAGATCCTGACCAGCCACAGCGAAGTATGCGACGGTGGCGAAATCTATCGCCTGAGCCTGCTGGTGAAAGATGTCGGCGGGCTCTCGCACCGGGCGCTCTGCGATTATATCGAGAAAACTGGGGCGTCGGCTGCGGCGCGGCTTTGGCGTCACTGGCTCGACGAACGGTTCCCTGTTCCCGGACGGGTAGTCGACAAGACGCTCCACACCAGCCGCCTGCTTGGTCTCGCGGCCGCGCTTCTACCCGAAGCGCCGCTCATCTGGCTGACCCGCGACCCGCTCGATTGCGCGTGGTCCTGCTTTCGCAACCGCTTTGCCGGCGAAGCGCCATGGAGCCTCGACCAGGCCGACATCGCCTACCATTTCCGGCTCGAAGACGAACTGCTCGCCAAATGGCAGGAAATTCTCGGCGATCGGTTGCTGGTCCTGCCTTATGAGTCGCTTGCTAACGAGCCTGAGCCCTGGATCCGGCGCCTGCTTGCGCATTGCGGCCTGTCCGAAGAACCGGGTCCCTTCGCGCCGCATGAGAACGGCCGCTCGGTGACGACCTCGAGCGTGATGCAAGTACGCCAGCCGATCAACCGCAAGGGGATCGGTGCGGCAGAGCCCTATCGCGAGTTTCTCCAGCCGTTCATCGACGCCTATTACGACTAGCGGCGCGGCGAACTCATTTGCCCTCCGGCAGCAGCACGCCCCCGGTCGCCATGTCGCGCACATCCTGGCGGAAATTCCCAAGATAGCCGGTTGCCGCATTCAAATAGCCGACGCCGGGGCGGGCAGCCAGTTCCTCGGGCGGAACATCGATGTCGAGCCTGCGATTGGCTACGCTGATGGTGATCATGTCGCCGTCCCTGACCTTGCCGATCGGCCCGCCGGTCGCGGCCTCGGGATGGACTTCGGCCACCGTCAGCCCCTTGAGGCAGAGCCCCGAGAGCTGCCCGTCGGTGACGAAGGCGGTGGTCTTGGCGAGGCCGGCGGCATCGAGCGCGAACAGCACCAGCGAAGCGCCGCCGCCCATTGCCGGGCCGCCCTTGAGCCCCTGGTTGCGCGCGATCACGACATCGCCCGCGACGACCTTGCCGTCCTCGATCGCCTGGAGGCACTCCATCGAATCCTCGTACACCTTGGCCGGGCCGGTGAATTCCTCGGGCCGCGAGCCGTCGCGGATGCCGAGCCGGACCACCGCAGTATCGGCGAAGCTGCCCTTGAGGATCGCGATGGCGGGGCCGGGGCCGACCGGATCGTCCATCGGCCGGATCACATCCGGGCCGGGAATTTCATAGCCTGCGAGGTTCTCGGCCAAAGTCTTGCCGGTGCAGGTCATCACCGAAGTGTCGATCCGGCGTTCGAGGCGCTTGAGCACCGCCCGCGCGCCGCCGGCATCCTCGAACTGTTCGATCCGCACCGCACCCGTGGGCCGCACGGCGGACAGGACCGGGACATCGCTCATCTCTTCCCACAGCGCGAAGATATCGAGCCCGGTCTCGCCTTCGATCGCGGTCGCCTGGAGGTGCTTGATCGCATTGATACTGCCCGAAACCGCGAGGACAGTGGCGATGGCATTGCGGAACGCGCCTTCGGTCATGATATCGCGCGGGAGCAATTGCTCCTCGACCATGGCGACGATCCGGCGAGCTGCCTCGCGGGCATTGGCCTGCATCTTGGGGCTGTTGGCGCGGACCGGGGCGTGGCCGGGGAGCGCCATGCCGAGCGCCTCGACCACCGAATGCATGGTGTTGGCGGTCGCCATCCCGGCGCACACGCCCGGGCCCATGATCGCATTCTCGGCCATTTCGGCGACCGGGAACTTCGGCTTGGCACCGAACCGTTCGCCGACCTGGCCCGACCAGACGTCTTCGACATCGACCGGCTGTCCATCGATCTCGCCCGCCTGCTGGTAGCCGCCGATGACGAGGATGGTCGGGATGTTGAGCCGCATCGCCGCCATCAGATGCCCCGGCGGGGTCTTGTCGCAGCTCGTGAGGCAGATCATCCCGTCGAGCAGCGCGGCCTCGACCTGGACCTCGATATCGTTGGCGATGATGTCGCGCCCGGCAAGGATATAGCTGCCCTTCTTGCCCGCGCCGGTGATGAAGTCCGACGGGGCAGCGGTGCGGACTTCGAACGGCACCCCGCCCGCGGCGCGGATCTCTTCCTTCACGATCTTGGCAATGCCATCGAGATGGGCATAGCAGATCGCGAGCTCGCTCGAGGAATTGACCACCGCGATCTTGGGCTTCTCCATGTCTTCCTTGCTGAGGCCGAGCGCGCGCCAGTTCGCGCGGCGGCCGGGGGAGTTGGCGGAGAGTGAGCGCAGGGTCATCGACGATCCTATTCGGCTGGCTGGGCGCGCGCCGCCGCCATCCGCTCATCGTCCCGCAACCCGCGGGCGAACCACGCCAGCGCCAGTATGCAGACCACGATACCTGCGAGACAGCCGACCGTGAACAGGTACCCGTCGAGCGCTCCCTGCCGCCCGGCGAGGAATTGCGCGCCATAAATCGGCGCGGCGACCGCGGCGAACTTGGCCATGAAGCTGGCCCAGCCACCGCCGGTCGAGCGCACCGCGCTGGGATAATAGATGGAGGTGATCGAGATCACTGCCGCGTGGCCCGCACCGACCAGCGTCGCGCTGATCAACAGCACTGGCACGAAAGACGGCCCGCCCACGACGTAACCGAGGCCGATCAGCAGGGTGAACGGGATGCAGACCAGCGGAGCGATGGTGATCCAACCCGGCCCGCGGCGCTCGGTCAGGGCCAGCAGGGCGACCCCGCCGACCGCCCCGGTCATCGCGCTGATCATGCCCAGCCAGGCCGCATCCTGCCGCGCGATGCCAAGGTTTTCGAGGAAGATCACGCCATAGGCGGATTTGAGGTAGATCGCGAAGCTGGAGAAGAAATAGGCCGCCCAGATGAACAGGGTGATCAGCACGAGCTTGCCGACGAACAGCTCGCGCAACTTGAGAAGCGGATTGGCGCTTTTGGTCGTCTCGCGCTCGTCGGACAGGATGAAACGATCGTAACCCTGCGCTGCGAAGGCGGGATCGAAACGCGCCAGCGCCGGCACGATCCGCTCGCGCGGCTTGTCCGTGGCAACCATCCAGCGGGTGCTTTCCGGAAGGGTGAACAGCAGGATCAGCGCGAACACGCCGGTCATCGCGCCGCACACCCAGAAGATGCCCTGCCAGCCGAGGATCGGGGCGGTCCAGTTGGCGATTGGCGCGGCCGAAGCGCCGCCGAAGGAAAAGCCCATCATAATGATGGTGACCGAGGTGGCGCGCATCGCCTTGGGCATTGATTCGATGCTCAGCGCCCAGACCGGGGCGAGCAGGCCACCTATCGCAAGCCCGCTGACAAACCGCAGTCCAATCAGCTGTTCGGCCGTGCCGGCGAATCCTACCATGGTGGTGAAGACCGCGCTGCCGATGGTGCAGGCGATGATCACTGGCCGGCGTCCGAAAATGTCGCCGAGGTATGATCCGAACAGCGAACCGATCATCTGCCCGAGGAAGGCGGCCGAGCTGACATAGCCGGTCATCTCGTCGGTGATCCCCATCTCGTCGCGGATATAAGGCAGCGCATAGGCCAGCGCCGAAAAATCCTGCCCGTCGAAGAAGGTCACAAGCGAACAAAGCAATAGCAGGTACAAGTGATACCTTGAAAACTTCAGCCCCTGCAAGAAGCCGGAGACATCCAAAGTCCGGGCTTGCGCTTGATCAGCCATGTCTGGCGATTCCTCTCTCTATTCCCGGCTGGCAGGCTAACCGCAAACCGCCCCGCCTGCCATGCTTTTCGGGCGTTCCCTAGTCTGGATCGTCGAATTTCGGCGCGCGGTGCTGCATCTGGCTCATCACCGCTTCGAGCTGGTTCTTCGAATAGATCAGGCCCTGCTGGGCGAGGCTCTCCTCGAGCAGGATTTCGGGAACGGACAGGTCAGGCGCCTTGTTGGCGAGCGCCTTGGCCGCGCGGATGGCGTCGGGGTTCTTGCCCGCAATCTCGGTCGCGATCGCGGTGGCGCGCGCCAGCGGATCGGGATCGACGATCGTCGCCAGCCCAAGCGCCTGCGCCTCTTCGCCCGAGAATTCGCGATTGGTGTAGATGAGCTCGCGCAGCACGTCGCTCCGCACCATGCCGCGCCACAGCGCGAAGCCGCCCATGTCGGGGACGATCCCCCATTTCAGCTCCATGATCGAAAGCCGCGCATCGGGCGCGACCACGCGGATATCCGCGCCGCTGGCGATCTGCAGCCCGCCCCCGAAGCACACCCCGTGGACCGCCGCGATCACCGGGACCGGCAATGTCCGCCATTGCATCGCCACGACCTGGAAATGGTTGCTGTCCCCATAGGTGCGCGCGGCAAGGTCCTTGGCGCGCGGATCGGGCGCCCCGGCCAAGCTCGCGAGATCGAGCCCGGCGCAGAACGCCTTGCCTTCACCCGAAAGGACGACTGCGCGCAGGCCCCTGGCCGATGCCAGCACTTCCCCAGCCTGAGTAATCGCATCGAACATCGCCCGGTCGAGCGCATTGAGCTTGTCGGGCCGCGCGAGGCGCATTTGCGCAACCCCGTCATCGCCGAGCGTCAGCGAGATCCGGTCATTGTCGATCAGCGATCCCATCGGTGCGAACGCGTCACGCCGCGCTGGAGTTGATGCCCATCGAGGTGAGGTAGCGCTTCACGTTGCGGGCGGCCTGGCGCAGCCGCTGCTCGTTCTCGACCATCGCGATCCGCACATGGCCTTCGCCCATTTCGCCGAAACCGACGCCCGGCGCGACGGCGACTTCGGCATGGGTCAGCAATTGCTTGGCAAATTCGAGGCTGCCCATGTCCTTGAGCGCGGGCGGCAACGGCACCCAGGCGAACATCGAAGCCGCGGGCGGGGGAATTTCCCAACCGGCGCGGCCGAAGGATTCGACCATCACATCGCGGCGCTTCTGGTACAGCTCGCGGTTGCGCTCGACGATGTCCTGCGGGCCGTTGAGCGCGGCGCAGGCCGCCGCCTGGATCGGGGTGAAGGCGCCATAATCGAGGTAGCTCTTGACCCTCGTCAGCGCCCAGATCATCTTCTGGTTGCCGACCGCAAACCCCATGCGCCAGCCGGCCATCGAATAGGTCTTGGACATCGAAGTGAATTCAACCGCGACGTCCTTGGCGCCTTTCACTTGCAGGATCGACGGGGTCGGCTTGCCGTCGAAATAGAGCTCCGAATAGGCGAGGTCGGAAATGACCATGATCTTGTTGTGCCGCGCCCAATCGACCAGCCGTTCGTAGAAGGCAATATCGACCACTTCCGCCGTTGGGTTCGAGGGAAAGTTGACGATCAGCACGGTCGGGCGCGGCACGGTGAAGGCCATCGCCGATTCCAGCGCTTTCCAGTAATTCTCGTCGGGCGTGGTCGGCACCGAACGGATGGTCGCCCCGGCGACGATGAAACCGAAGGTGTGGATCGGATAGGACGGGTTGGGCGCCAGCACCACGTCGCCCGGCGCACTGATCGCGGTGGCGAGGCTGGCGAGGCCTTCCTTCGAGCCCATGGTGACGACCACTTCTCGTTCGGGGTCGAGTTCGACCCCGAACCGGCGGGCGTAGTAATTCGCCTGGGCCTTGCGCAGGCCGGGAATACCCTTGGATTGCGAATAGCCATGCGCATCGGGCTTGCGCGCAACCTCGCACAGCTTGTCGATCACATGGTCGGGCGGCGGCAGGTCCGGATTGCCCATGCCGAGGTCGATGACGTCCCTGCCCGCCTGGCGCGCCGCGTGCCGCATCGCGTTGACTTCGGCGATGACATAGGGCGGCAGGCGCTTGATGCGGTAGAATTCGTCTTCCATAACCTCGTGTTCCGGTTCGGCGGCAGGATTGCCGCAATCGCCAATGTGGCGGAATCCGGCGCGCCGCGCAATTGAAGTATTTCAGCCGTTTAACGGTAGCGCAATTCACCCTAACAATTCGCGACAAGACGACTAAATTCCGGCCATGCCGAACGACACGACCGCCGCCGACGCCTCTGCCGAGCTATTCTCGGAAATGCTCAAGACCCAGGGCGAGACCGCGCGCCATATCATGGCGAAGGTCATGCCGGGCGTCGAACTGCCGGTTCTCGACGACGATGCGGCGCAAGCGTGGAGCAAGTCCGCCGCCGATCTGCAGAAGCTCTGGCTCGGACTGCATGACCAGCAGGGCCTTTCCGACCATTTGCCTCCGCTGATGGCCGACCCGGCCCAGTGGTTCGAATATCTCCAAGCATTCTATCGCCATATGCCGCTGGCCAATCCGGAAAAGCAGCAGGAGCTGTGGCAGCAGGGCGTGGATCTTTGGCAGGATGTCCTGGGCCAATACGGCATCGGGCCGAAGGCGAAGGGCGACCCGTCGCCCGAGGTCGAGCTGCCGCTGAAGGACCGCCGCTTTGCCGATCCAAGATGGCGCGAACAGCCCGTCTTCGCCCTGATCCATCAGACCTACCTGCTACTGGCGGGGCAACTCCTCGCCGCCGTCGAGGATGCGGACGGGCTGGAAGAGCGCGAACGCGAACAGCTCCGCTTTGCGACGCGGACATTGCTGGAGGCGATGAGCCCGGCCAATTTCCCGATGATCAACCCCGTAGTGCTCGAGCGGACGATCGAGCAGCATGGCGAGAACCTCGTCAAGGGGATCGAGCGGCTGACCGCGGACATCGAGAAGGGCCAGCTGACCCATACCGACGGCTCGGCCTTCAAGCTCGGCAAGAACATCGCGGTGACGCCCGGAAAAGTGATTCACGAAACGCGGCTGTTCCAGCTGATCCAGTATTCGCCCTCGACCGACCAGGTGCTCGAGGTGCCGCTGGTGATCTTCCCGCCCTGGATCAACCGCTTCTATATCCTCGACCTCAACCCCAAGAAGAGCTTCGTCAAATGGGCGGTCGACCAAGGGCTGACCGTGTTCATGGTCAGCTGGAAGTCGGCCGACGAGAGCCTGGCCGATGTGACCTGGGACGATTACATCCGCTCCCAGATCGAAGCGATCGACCATGTCCGCCAGCGGCTTGGCGTGCCCAGCGTCCATGCGATCGGCTATTGCGTGGCCGGGACCACGCTGGCGGCCACGCTGGCCATACTGGCGCGAAGGGGCGAGGCCGGCAAGGTGAAGAGCGCGACCTTTTTCACCGCCCAGGTCGATTTCGAAAAGGCCGGCGAGTTGCGGGTGTTCATCGACGATGCCCAGCTCGAAATGATCCGGCAGGCGAGCAAGCAGGGATTTCTCGACGGGCGCTACATGGCCGCGACCTTCAACCTGCTGCGCGGGCCCGAACTGATCTGGAACTATGTCGTCAATAATTACCTCCTGGGCGAGGACTATCCCGCCTTCGACCTGCTGTACTGGAACAGCGACGTCACCAATCTCCCCGCCAGATGGCATCTCGACTATCTGACCAAGCTCTACCGCGACAATTTGCTGGTCGTCGCCGATGCCCTCGCCGCCGATGGGACGCCGATCGACCTCGCGCGGATCGAGACTCCGACCTATATCCAGGCGGGACGCGAAGACCACATCGCTCCGCCCGAAAGCGTGTTCCGGATGACCCAATACCTCTCCGGCCCGACCCGCTTCGTGCTTGCGGGAAGCGGGCACATCGCGGGCGTCGTCAATCCGCCTTCGGCCGGAAAATACCAGTACTGGACCAATGACGGCGCCTTTGCAGACCTCTCATCCTTCATCGAGGGCGCGATCGAACATCCCGGCAGCTGGTGGCCCGACTGGCTGGCCTGGTTGAAAGATCAGGACGACGCGCAGGTCCCGGCAAAAGGCAGGCGCAAACCCGGAGGCAAGGGCGACAAGGCGATCGAGGACGCGCCCGGACGCTATGTCATGACCCGCTGATTACAGCGCCACGACCGTTTTGTGCACTGCACAAAAAGCTCTTGACTTCGCACCTGCAATCGCTATTTTGTGCACTGCAGCATTAGCTGGATTTGTGCAATTCGAACCGGAAGCGCGAAGCGATGGCAGACGAAGCAGCGAAAGACGCTCAATCCGCCGAGAAAGCCTATGCAGCTGCGGCAGCGGCAGTGTCCGCTCCCAAGGCCGAGAAGGACATTGAACCGGTCGAGGCAACGAAGCCGGCATTGAAGGATATTGAAGTGACACAGGAAGTCGCAGCCCCGGAAAAGCCCGCGCCCGCCCCCAAGGCGGCCGCGAAGAAGGCTGCGCCCAAGAAGGCACCAGCAGCCAAAGCGACGAAGACCAAGGTCAAGTCGACCGCTCCGGTGCCAGGCAAAAAGTCAACGGCAAAGGCCAGCAAGCCCGCGCCCAGGAAAACCCCCTCCAAGAAACAAGTAACGCAGATAAAGGAACCCACAATGGCCAAGACCCCAGATTTCATGAAGTCGATGACCGACGCCATGGCCGAGATGCAGAGCAAGGCCAAGGAAGCCTATGAAAAGGGCACCGAGATGACCGCCGAAGCGACCGAATTCGCCAAGGGCAATGTCGAAGCGCTGGTCGAATCCGGCAAGATCCTGTCCGCCGCAGTGCAGGACATGGGCAAGACCTATGTCGACGAAGCCAAGAGCGCTTTCGAGACCATGACCGCCGACATGAAGGAAATCGCCGCAATCAAATCGCCGACCGAGCTGTTCCAGCTCCAGGGCAAGCTGTTGCGCCGCAATTTCGATTCGGCCGTCGCCTTCGGTTCGAAGTCGAGCGAAAACATGATCAAGCTCGCCAACGACGTGATGGCGCCGATCTCGGGCCGCATGAGCACGGCAGCGGAGAAGATTTCGAAGGTCGCCTGACCTTCGGCAGAGTGTCTGCGCCCTCCTCCTCTCCCGGGGCGAGACATCAGAGCGGGCCGGGCGGCGCAGGCCGTCCGGCCCGTTTCCATTGGGTCGCATGTTAACCTTTGGGAGGCATTTTTGGCGCGCGCCATCTTGCAGGCACCGCAAGCTTCACGATATTCACCTGTCATGGACTGGCAAATGCACCCTAACGACAGCGCCCTTGACGATCCGCGCCTGCTCGTCATCACGAGCGGCGGCGACAGGGATTCGGGCGGCGATGCCGATGAGGGCGAAGGCGAAACCGGGGTCGCGACCAAAACCAGGACCAGAACCAAGAAGCCGAGCCAGTACAAGGTGCTGATGCTGAACGACGATTACACGCCGATGGAATTCGTCGTCATGGTGCTGAAGCGCTTCTTCCGGATGGACCTCGAACAGGCCACCCGCGTCATGCTCCATGTGCACCAGCGCGGCGTGGGCGTCTGCGGAATCTATCCCTACGAAGTCGCCGAAACCAAGGTCAACCAGGTGATGGATTGCGCGCGCGAGAACCAGCACCCGCTCCAATGCACGCTCGAAAAGGCCTGACCTGGCGCAAAAGCCGCGCTATAGGCCGCTACCGAACCCGCAAGCTGCCCGATCGAGCGACATCACCTTTTGAAGCCCTTCACCGCCATAGACCGCTATATTTTCCGGCTCGTGCTGACGCCGATGCTGTCGGTCTTCGCGATCGCGGCTTCGTTGCTGGTGGTCGACCAATTGCTGCGCCTGCTCGATTTCGTCGCCACCGAAGGCGGCCCGATCAGCGTGGTGTTCAAGATGCTGGCGAACCTGCTGCCCGATTATGCCAGCCTCGCCATTCCTTTTGGCCTGATGCTGGGGATCCTGCTGGCCTTTCGCAAACTCGCCATTTCGAGCGAGCTCGATGTCCTGCGCGGTGTGGGCTTGAGCTACACGCGGCTGCTGCGCGTCCCCTATGCGATCACGCTGGGGCTGCTGGTCCTGAACTTCGTGATCGTCGGCTACCTCCAGCCGATCGCGCGCTATTACTACGAGGAGCTGCAATACGAGCTGCGCTCGGGCGCGCTCGGCGCATCGATCAAGATCGGCGAGTTCAACACGCTCGAGGACCGCATGGCCTTGCGCGTCGAACGCAGCGAGGACGACGGCCTCAAGCTGATCGGCATTTTCGCCCGCGTCGCCGATCGCGACGGCCAGGTATTGTCGATCTTTGCCCGCGAGGGACGCTTCCTTGCCAATCGCGAGAATCGCGACACGGTCATCCTGCGGCTGAGCGACGGCACGCTGATCCACGACACCCCGAACGAGAACGCGCGCGTCCTGAGCTTTACCGAACACGATTTGCCGATCGACCTCCCGGCGATCGAGGCCTTCCGCGAGCGCGGCGAGTCAGAGAGCGAGTTCATCATCCCCGAATTGCTCAGCATCGGCTGGGCGGAGTCCTCGAACGCCGAATTGCGGACCCAGCTCCAGGCGACATTCAACTACCGCATGGTCGAAGTGCTGATGATGCTGTTCCTGCCCTTGCTCGCGGTCTCGCTGGCGATACCGCCCAAGCGATCGACTTCGTCGCTTGGCGTGTTCGTCTCGATCGTGCTCTTGGTGGCCTATCACAAGATCAACGAATACGGGCAATCGGTCGCCGCGCTCGGACGGGTCGATCCCTACCTCGCACTGTGGGGGCCGTTTGCCGTGCTCGGCCTGCTGATCGTCTGGATGTATTATCGCACGGCCTATGTCCCCGGCGCGCAGCCGATCGGCTTCCTCGAGAAGCTCTTCTCCTTTGGCCGGAAGAAGGTGAAGGCGATCACCGGCAAGAAGCGCTCGCAGCAGATGAAGGCCGCCACCCATGCGGCTTGAGTTCTTTCCCTCGCAGACCCTGACGCTGTATCTCGCGCGGCTGTTCGTTACGCGCATCCTTGCAGTGCTGATCATGCTGGTGCTGGTGGTCCAGACGCTCGACCTGCTTGGAAACAGCGGCGAAATCCTCGCCTATCCCGGCAATGGCGAGGCCGATCTGTGGCGCTACGTCGCCTTGCGCCTCCCGATGCATGCGTCGAAATTCCTGTCCTATTCGGTCCTGCTTGCCACGATCATCACGCTCGCGACGCTCAACCAGAACAGCGAAGTGATCTCGATGAAGGCGGCAGGGCTTTCCGCCCACCAGATCCTTGCGCCACTCATGCTGGCAGCGGCCGGGGTCTCGGTCGTCACCCTGGCCTTCAACGAACTGGTCGTGACGAGCAGTGTCGCGGAATTGCGGGCCTGGAGATCGGCCGATTACGGCCCGAAGCCCGACGATCCAGGGGCAAGGCAGAATGTCTACCTGGCCGACGGGCCGGATATTCTCGCCGCGCAGACCGTGCACGGCAGGGGATCATCCACTGAACTTGAGGGCGTTACCTTCTACCAGCGTGACAGCCGGGGCGCGGTTTCGACCCAGATTCGCGCGCCGCGCGCGAGTTATGCCGGGCCGGGCTGGCGGCTGGAGGAACCCGTCCGTTTCAATGTCGAGACCGCGACTTCCGAGACCCTGGAGCCGCTGGTGGTCGCCTCAGGGCTGACGCCGGACCAGATCGAGATCAGCGGAGTCGACCCGGAGGCGCAGAATGCCCTCGAACTGGCCCGTTCGATCGACCTGCTCGAACGCAACGGACTCCAGACCGAGAAGCTCCGCGGCTTCTGGTGGCACAAATTCTCAGGGCCGCTGGCAGCGATCCTCATGCCCCTGCTCGGGGCTGTGGCGGGCTTCGGGCTCGCCCGCTCGGGGCATCTGTTCATTCGCGCGGTGATCGGCATCTCGCTCGGCTTTGCCTATTTCGTGGTCGACAACACCGCACTCGCGATGGGCAATTTCGGCGGCTATCCGCCGATCCTGGCGGCCTGGGCACCGTTCTTCCTGTTTGCGCTGCTGGGCGAAACGGTGCTGATCCGCACCGAAGAATAGCGTCAGCGCTTGCCCATCGTGCTGCGGGCGATCCTGCCCAGTAGCATGAACATCCCCGGATAGTTCGCGCCCTGATAGGTCGAGGCCTGGCCCAGCTTGGCGCCGATCCGGCGATGCGCCTCGCCCAGCGAATGATAGGGCAGGCTGGGCAGCAAATGGTGCAGCGCGTGGTAGCGCAGGCCGACCGGAGCCCACAGACCGGGCAGGAACCCGGGCGGCGGCACGTTGACGCTGTCGAGATATTGCGCGGTCACGCTCATCGGCTCGCCGTCGTTTTCCCACAGATGCGCGACCAGCGTGCGCAACTGGTTCAGGAGGCCGGTCAGCGAAAAGACCGCCAGGGCGACGAGCAGCGGCTTCCAGCCGATCGCGAAAACGCTTGAAATCAATATTATCGCCCAGGCGCAGGCCCCCAGTTCCTGCCAGAACACCATCCGCGCAAATTCGCCTTCGGCCGGACGCCGGCGAAAGGACGGGTTGATCGAAAGCGCCGAGAACCTCTCCCAGGCCAGCCTGCGGACCGGCGGGAAGATCGCGCCGAGCGGCGTGAGGATGCCATAGCGGATCAGCAGGCCGATCGGGGCAAGCAGGGCGATCAACACGAAGGCCGGCAGCGACCACGGCTTCATCAGCGCGAGCGGCAGGTATTCGGGGTCTTCGGCGGTTCCATAGCGCGTGCGGGCATGGTGGAGCGTGTGCACGTTCTCGTACATGAAGCTCGGCATCAGCATCGGGATCCCGACCAGCAGGTTCCACGCCAGCCGGAATCCCGGCAGGGCCTGCTTGTGGATATGCGTCAACTCGTGGATGAACAGCAGCGCGCGATACAGCGCCAGCGAGGCAACGACGCCCGAAACGATCGCGAATAACGGGCTTTCCAGCAAGATTGCTCCGGCCAGCGCGGCATAGCCAAGCAGGGCCGACAGCAGCATGTCCGGCCAGTAGATCTCGGGGCGCGCGGTATTGATATCGCGCGTCAATTCCGCTGCCGCCTTGAGCATTTCCTTGTCGTCGGGAATGTCGGGCGAGCGCAACCGGGCCGAAACCCCCGTTCGGGTCGCGGCAGGAGCGCGCAGATCCATGGTTTCGTACACAGTCATCACAATATCCAAGAGCGCCCTATACGCCAAATCGTGGCAGCAACATGGCCTGCCTGGGCCTGGATTGCAGCCGTTCCGCTTGACAACACGACGCTGCAACTATCACTGCTCGCCTTTCCGATGGAAAGCATTGACGTGGCGCAAACCGACTTAATTGTCTCCCCCGTATCCGACAAGGCGGAGCTCGATGATTTTATCGATTGTGCTTATCGGCTGAATGCGTCCGATCCCAACTGGGTTCCGCCGATCCGCAGCGAAGTCGTCGAACTGCTGACGCCCGGCAAAAATCCGTTCCACGATCACGCAGACGTCCAGCTGTTCGTGGCACGGCGGGGCGGAAGGCCCGTTGGCCGCATTTCGGCGCATATCGACCATCTGGCGCTGGCGCAGCCGCCCGAACAGGGAATGGGGCCCGGAACGGGCAATTGGGGCCTTTTCGAAGCCGAGGACGAGGAGACTGGAAAGGCGCTCATCCTAACCGCCGAAAACTGGCTGCGCGAGAAGGGGATGACACGCGTCCTCGCCCCGATCAGCCTTTCGATCTGGGAAGAGCCGGGATTGCTGGTCAAGGGGCACGATCATCCGCCCACTGTGATGATGGGGCACCATTCGCCCCGATACCATGGCTGGATCGAAGCGGCAGGCTACTCCTTCGCCAAGAGCCTCAAGACCTGGGAGCTCGATATCAGCCGGGACTTCCCGCCGCTGATCGGCCGGATCGTGAAATCCGGCGAGCGCAACGAGCGGATCGTCATTCGCCAGGTCGATACCAGGAAGTTCGAGAGCGAGGCCAGGATCGTGATCGACATCCTCAACGACGCCTGGTCCGGCAATTGGGGCTTCGTCCCGTTCACCGACGAGGAAGCGGCCTATGGCGCGAAAAAGATGGCCCCGCTGATCCGGCCCGACCTCAACATGATTGCTGAACTCGATGGCCGGCCGGTCGCCTTCATGATGACATGGCCCGATGCCAACGAACCGATCAAGGCAATCGGCGGCAAGCTCTTTCCGTTCGGCTGGCTCAGAATGTTGTTGTGGCTGCGCAAGCCCCGTGTACGCACGATGCGGGTGCCGCTGATGGGCGTCTTGAAGGAGCTGCAGTCCTCGCGCCTCGCCAGCCAGCTGGCCTTCATGATGATCGAATATATCAGGCGCAACGCGGTCGCCAATTATGGCGCTTCGCGGGGCGAAATCGGCTGGATCCTCGACGACAACCAGGGAATGATCGCGATCGCGGAAGCAATCGAAAGCAAGGTCAACAAGGACTACTGGCTGTTCCAGAAGCCTTTGTGAGACTCGTTTCACCGCAAATGCGATTCGGTTCGTCGCTCGAAAGCAATCGCGGATTCATGCTGTAATCAGCAAGTGCTATTTATGTTGGCGCACTGAAAGGCGTGGGCGGATCTGGAATTCCGCCTGCGGGCGTGTCTGCCATGGAGATGAAAAGGATCAGACGGACTTCATCCACCATACCCTTCCGGGTGCTGGTGTGTGAGGCCGATGCCTCGATCGCCCATGCGATCGAAGATGCCTTGAAGGGCAGCGGAGTAACCCACGTTACGCTGTGCTCCAGCGCGGCACTTGCAATGGCGGCGCTGGAAGGAGCGAGGCCGGACGTCATCGTGCTCGACAGCCACCTTTCCGATCGCGACGACGGCTGGGCGATTGCGGAGTTGGCCGCATTCCTGGGGCCGAAGCCGCCGGCAATCATCTTTTCGACTGCGTCGCCGTCCGAAATCCCGGCCGATGTGGCGCGCCTCGGCACGATCGTCGAGAAGCCCTTTGATCCGGCAACGCTGGTCGATGCGATACTTGCGGGCGGATCGCATG
>NZ_DBNHSF010000201.1:0-3245 GCF_057143545.1 Candidatus Andeanibacterium sp. | reverse complement strand
CTCAAGCTGGCGGGCGCCGATGCGGTGGTGGTGCTGGTCCACCAGGGCGTCGCGATCGGCGGCGAGCGCGATCCAAACGGTTGCGAGGACGCGGCCGGGCCGATGCTCGAGATCGTAAGCAAGCTCGATCCCGCGATCGACCTGGTGGTCTCGGGCCATACCCACCAGGCCTATATCTGCGAGCTGCCGGGCAGCGACGGGCAGAAGCTCATCCTCCTCACCAGCGCTGGCAGCTACGGCACGATGCTGACCGACATCCGCATGACGGTCGATCCCGAAGCCAATCGCGTGACCGCGCTCGAAGCGCGCAACGCGCCGGTGCAATCGCTCGCTTTTGGCACTGTCGCACAGAGTTTCGCCGCGCCGATCATCGAGCCGCGCGCGGATATCGCGGACTATGTCGCGACCTATGTCGCGGCGGCGGCGGAGTTTTCGGAGCGCCCGGTCGGCAGGCTCGCGCCGCTGGCCGATAGCGGGTCAACCAGCCGCGCCCCGACCGGCCAGCTGATCGCCGATGCCCAGGTCGCCGCCACAAGTGAGGCCGGGGCGCAGTTCTCGCTGATGAACCCGGGCGGCGTGCGCAACACGCTGCAGCCCGCGGCGGACGGTTCGCTGACCTTCGGAGATCTCTATGCGGTTCAGCCCTTCGGCAACGATCTGGTGACGCTGACGCTGTCCGGCGCGCAGCTGATCGCGCTGCTCGAAAGCCAGTTCACCCGCGAGGACGGGCGCAACCTTGTCCTGTTTCCTTCGGCGGGCTTCAGCTACGAATACGATCTGTCGAAACCGGCGGGTTCGCGCGTGGCGAAGCTCACGCTCGACGGGGTGCCGGTCGATCCGGCGCGGGATTACCGCCTCACCGTCAACAGCTTCCTCGCCGAGGGCGGCGACGGCTTCCCGATCTTCAAGGAGGGCCGCGACCGCGCGGTCGGCCCGGGCGATCTCGATGCGCTCGAGGCGTGGCTCAGCGGCGAGGCATTGCGCGCCCTGCCGGTGGAATTCAGGGCGAGGGATGTGACGCCCGAATAGGCGCCGAACAAGAATCTGAATCCAGATCTCCTGTAAGCGATGTCTTCCTTTTAGCACGCTCCGTCATCTTGATTGCAAATGCGGCAGTGCTAGTCATACTCTCGACGCCGAAGTAACGTCCAAGTCAATGAAGCCGAAGTTGTGGGAGTGGGGCAAGGAAATGCGCGGAATTCTTTTTGGCATGGCCTTTGCGACACTTGGTCTTTCGGCGACGCCCGCATGGGCGGACGTAGCTGGACGCTACGAGACCATTGACGAGAATTCCTTCTTCAAAATGGAAATGACGGTCGAGGCGGACAGCGCAGGTAACGTCCGTGTCCAGATGGCCAGGCAAGCATCCTGCTATCTTCTGTTAGATGGCGAGCTCTATGTGATCGGCAGAGACACATCCGGTATCATCGTGACACGTCTTGAGGATGCCGTGGCTGCAGTGACAGAAGCTGCGCAGCAAATGGGATTTGACGATTCGTTCCTCCAAGACGAGCCGGAACCCAGTGTCCCGACCTTTGTTGCGATGGGCGAAGAGACGGTGGGTGATCGGAAAGGCACGGCATACGGTATGGCTGGTGCCGATGGAAGCGAGCCGTTGCGAGCAGACTTTGTCATTAGCAACGATCCGCGCCTTGCTCCGCTCGGTAAGGCGCTTGCCGATCTTCAGAAGTCTATGAAGCCAAGCACGAGTGCGTTCGGCCGGGTCAGTATCGCGCTTGGTCGAATGACCGACGAAATGGTTGCGGTGTTGGAGCAAGGTGCCCCAATCAAAATGACGCAGCTTGAGCTGACCGATTTTTCATTGGATGCGATCGACCCTGAACGCTTCAGGCTCCCGGCAGAACCGCTGACCCTTGAGCAACTGCGAGCTCAGCAGGAGCCTTTCCCGCCTCCGCCGACCCTGCCCATCAAGGAGGAATAGCTCTCTAAGGTTGTTGCGGTCTCGAACCGACTCTCCCGACCATATCGAAATGCGCCAATCTCGACGCGCGGTCATGGCGTGTCCCCGCCCAGCACCTGCTCCAGTGTGATCGGGAAATAGCGGCTGTAAAACGCGACCAGGTGGCGCATGTCCGCCTCGTAATCCCCGCTTGGCATCATCGCCGGCCCGAGTCCGAGCCGCTTGTTGGCATGGTCGAGAAAGCCCGGGATAATCGGCACGCCGGCCGCCAGCGCGATCCGGTAGAAGCCCGTTTTCCAGCGCCCGACATGGCCGCGCGTGCCTTCGGGCGACATGACCAGCATGAAGTCGTCGCGGCGGGCGAATTCCCTTGTCACCTGGCGCACGGCATCGGCAGGAGAGCTGCGATCGACCGGGATGCCGCCCATTTCGCGCATGAATCGGCCCACCGCACCGCGAAACAGCGTGTGCTTGCCAATGAAGGCCGGCTGGACACCGAGCACCTCGGTTACCCCCATGAAGCGGACGAAATCCCAGTTGGAGGTATGGGGCGCGCCGATGATGACGCAGCGGCGAACCTCGGGCGGCCCGCCGACGACTTCCCAGCCGGACAGGCGGAACAGCAGGACGAGGACGCTCTTCGCCAACCGGGCAAAGAGCGAAGGCCTTGCCATTGCCGTCCCTTCGCTCCCGGGCCGGTACTATTCCCCGCCCATGTCGAGATGCTCGGCCATGAACGGCAGCACCACGCTGTCGAAGCGCGGGCCGATCTTGTCCACGTGAGTGCCGTCATAGACTTCCCAGCGATGCGCGATCCCGAACCGCTCGAGCTCCTCGTGGATCAGCGTATCGTCCACTTCCAGCCCGTCCTTGTCGCCGACATCGGCCCCGATCGCGGCGTAGCTTTGCAGCGCCGGGATATGCGAAGCAACCATCGCCAGCGGCGAATTGTTTGCCCATTTGGCCAGAACCGTCTCGTCGAGCGCGCCATCGCGAATCGGGAAATCGGCATAATAGGGCGGGTTCTGCGGATTGGGCGACCAGGCGACCATCGATGACAACGCCGCGCGAGTGCCGAAATCGGCCTTGATCCCGTCTTCGAGCGGAATCGCGGCCAGCCGCTGCGCGCTTTCGACCGTTTCACGGCGCGGGCTCACGCAACAGGCGCTCTGCGCCCACAGCGCGGCGAATATTCCGGGATGGCGCATGCCGATCTGCCACGTGCCGTAGCCGCCCATCGAATGGCCGACCAGCGCGCGCCCTTCGCGCCTGGCGATGGTACGGTAATGGGCATCCATATAGGCGACCAAATCATGCGCGATGA
>NZ_DBNHSF010000200.1:0-12291 GCF_057143545.1 Candidatus Andeanibacterium sp. | reverse complement strand
CGACTGGATTCGAACCAGCGACCCCCACACCCCCAGTGTGATGCGCTACCAGGCTGCGCTACGTCCCGACAGTGGAGGCGCGCCCTATAGGCAAGCGGTCCGGCCTGTGCAAGCGTCTGTGCCCGGTTGGATCGCTGCACCGGCATTGCAGCCGCGTTGCCACCCTGTTGCATAGCTGCTACGCGCGCAGCCGATTTTCGTACTGGTGTTGAAATGGCGGATCGCGGCATCCACCTGACCGCCACAAGAACAGCAATGAGGGCTGCCTGATGTTCCAATTCCTTGCCGCTGGCGCTTCCGGCCCGTCGGGCCTGATCAGCTTCCTGCCCCTGATCGGCATGGTGCTGATCTTCTGGTTCCTGCTGATCCGCCCGCAGATGAAGCGGCAGAAGGCGCACCAGGCCAAGATCGCCGCGATGAAAAAGGGCGACCAGGTCGTCACCGGCGGCGGCCTTGTCGGCAAGGTCACCAAGGTCGACGATCACTATGCCGAAATCGAACTGGCGCAGGGCATGCGGGTGAAAGCGGTCAAGCAGACCATCACCGACATCATCCCGCCCGGCGGCGCCGCGGCCAACGACTGACCGGTGAAGGCAGACCGCGGCAATGCTTGAGTTTCCCCTCTGGAAAAAGGTCTGGATCTGGCTCCTTTCGCTGGGCCTGGCCGCCGCCGCGCTGCCTTCGCTGGCGTCGATCAGCGGCATGCAATGGCCCGCCTTCCTGCCCGACCAGCAGGTCAATCTCGGCCTTGACCTCGCAGGCGGCAGCCAGATCCTGCTCGAGGCAGACCCGTCGCAGGTCGAGCGCCAGCGGCTCGATGCGATGGAAGAGGCGGTTCAGGGCGCGCTGCGCCGGGCCGATCCGCGGATCGAATTCGGCGACTTGTCCTCGCGCAACGGGCGGCTCACTTTCATGCTCGAGGACCCGTCGCAGGTCGATGCCGCGCGCGCCGTGATCGAACCCTTGACCAACGGCGTCGGGATTACCCGCGAGTGGAATTTCGAGGTCGTCGACGACAGCCGGATCATCCTTACGCCGACCGCGGGAGCATTGGACCAGGCGGTCTCCGATGCGATGGACAGCGCCACCGAAGTGGTCCGCAAGCGCATCGACGCGCTCGGCACGCGCGAGCCGACGATCGTCCGCGAGGCCGACACGCGCATCTCGGTGCAGGTGCCCGGCCTCAGCGATCCCGAAGCGCTCAAGTCATTGCTTGGCAGGACTGCCGACCTCGAATTCAAGCTGGTCGACGTCAACGCGCTCCAGTCCGATATCCAGCAGGGCATTGCCCCGCCGGGCAGCGAAATTGTCCCCTATGCGCCGGGGACCGACTTCGAAGGCACGGCGATCGCGGTCAAGCGGCTGGGCGGAATTCGCGGGGATTCGCTGACCAGCGCAAGGCAGGGCTTCGATCCGCAGACCAACGAGCCGGTGGTCGATATCACTTTCGACCAGCAGGGCGGGGCGCGTTTCGCGCGGCTGACCGAGCAGAATGTCGGGCGGCCCTTCGCCATGATCCTCGATGGGCAGGTGCTCTCGGCGCCCAATATCAACGAACCGATCCGCGGCGGGCAGGCGCAGATCTCCGGCAACTTCACGGTCGAAAGTGCAAATGAGCTGGCGATCGCGCTGCAATCGGGCGCGCTGCCAGTCGAGCTGACCGTGATCCAACAGGGCTCGGTCGGGGCGGAGCTCGGTCAGGATTCGATCGAAAAGGGCCTGATCGCGATGGGCGTCGGCGCGCTCACCGTCCTGATCCTGATGTTTGTGACCTATGGCCGGTTCGGGCTGTACGCCAATGCCGCGCTGGTCCTGAACGTGCTGATGCTGCTCGGGGTGATGGCGATCGCGAATACGACCCTGACGCTTCCGGGCATTGCCGGTTTCGTGCTCACCATCGGCGCTGCGGTCGATGCCAACGTGCTGATCAACGAACGGATCCGGGAGGAGCGAAAGCGCGGGCGCAAGGTCTTTGCCGCGGTCGAGCATGGCTACAAGGAAGCGAGCCGCGCCATCTTCGATGCCAACATTACCAATGTCATCGCCGCCGTGATGCTGTTTGCCTTCGGGTCCGGCCCGGTGCGCGGCTTTGCGGTGGTGCTGATGATCGGTATCGTGACGTCGGTGTTCACCGCCGTGACCGTGACCCGGATGTGGGTCGCCGGGTGGCTGCGCAGAGCGCGGCCGCAGGACTTGAATGTTTAGGAGGGCCGGACAATGCGACTGCTGAAACTCGTCCCCGACAATACGAACATCAAGTTCCTCAAATGGGCGCTGCCCTTTTATGTCGTGAGTGCGATCCTGGTGGTGGCGAGCTTCGCCATGGTCTTCACCAAGGGCCTCAATCTCGGCGTCGACTTTGTCGGCGGGCAGCAGATCCAGGTCACCTTCACCGAAAGCGAGCAGGCGCCGGTCGCGGAATTGCGCGAACAGGTATCCGCGCTCGGCTTCGGCGAGCCGGTGATCCAACAATTCGGCGCGGAAAACGAGGTTTCGATCCGTTTCCGCCTGCCCGAGGAAGTCGCAAGCGATCCCGCGGCGTCGAGCGAAATGACCACCCGCGTAACGACCCAGATCACCGAAAACTTCGCCGATGCGCGGATCGACGACCTTTCTTCGGTGTCGGGCAAGGTCTCGGGCGAGCTCTTCACCACCGCCATGTATGCGCTGGCGATCGCGATGATCATGATCGCGATCTATATCTGGGTGCGCTTCGAATGGCAGTTCGGGGTCGGAGCGCTGCTTGCATTGGTCCACGACGTAAGCCTGACGCTCGGCATGTTCGCGCTGTTCCAGCTGGAATTCGATCTCAAGATCATTGCCGCGATCCTGACCATTATCGGCTATTCGTTGAACGATACGATCGTCATCTACGACCGGATTCGCGAAAACCTGAAGAAATACCGCAAGATGCCGATCGTCGAGCTGCTCGACCTGTCGGTCAACGAGACGCTGGCCCGTACGGTCATGACCTCGCTCACCCTGCTGGTCGTGCTGGTCGCGCTGCTGCTGCTCGGGCCGCAAAGCCTGTTCGGCTTCACCGCCGCGATCACGCTCGGCATTTTCGTGGGCACCTACAGCTCGGTCTACATGGCCGCGCCGATCCTGATCTGGCTCAAGGTGACCTCGGACAGTTTCGTCCCGACCGAAACCGTAGCCGATCGCCAGGAAAGAATCGCACGCGGCGAAATCTAGCCGGGGCAGCCGAAACTCTCAGAGCTTTCGCACCAGCATTTCCGCCATCGCCAGCCAGGCCGGACCGTCGATCACGATCTGCCGCTGCCCGCTTCCGGGCGGAAGCAGCCCGACCAGCGAGCCCTGGCGGTCGATCAGGCGGCCGAAGGCAAAGCGCCCGCCGGCGCGCGGCACCAGCACGTCGCGATTGATCATCAGCGGCGCGTCTTCGGGCGGCAATTGGCGCAGCCACAGCTGGTCGCCCGCACGGTATTCGCCCGCGCTGGCCTCGATTGTCATGCAGATCAGCGGCGCGCCTGCTTCGAGTTCGGTCGGCAGCAGGGCGTCGCGCGGGGTGGAAAGCGGCTCGGCCCCGCTTTCGGTCAGGCGAGCGACGATCTGCGGCTGGGCCGCCCGTTCGCCGCGCACCAGCATTTCCGGTTCGACCTGGAGCGCCGCGGCGATCCGGTTCATCCAGGCGAGCGAGAGGTTGCGCATCCCGGTTTCGAGCCTGCCGATGGTCTGCGCGGTGGTCGGCGGGTCGCAGGCTTCTGCGACATCGGCCAGGGTCAGGCCCTTTTCCTTGCGGATATCGCGGATGCGGTTGATCATCGCTACCTACCTCTGCTCTCTCCCCTTCAGGGGAGAGATACGAAGACTTGCTGCCGTGGCAGCTAGTCGGAGTTGAGAGGGGGAGTGTGCGAGGCCCCCTCTCCCAACCCTCTTCCCTGAAGGGGAGAGGGTGGGAATTGCATAACCGATTTGGCTCTTTTCTCTTTCCTACAATAACCGATACTTGGCAAGGGCGCTTTCCACAGCATGGAGGAAGCGGCATGAAACAGCAGCTGGTCGAGCGCGAACTGACCGAGGAGGGACCGAGGAGGCGCAACGGCGTCTCGCGCCGCAGGCGCAGCGTGACCGTCAACCTTGCCGAGAGCCCGCTCGCCTGGCTGCATTCGCGCGGCCATCTCGAAGACCGGCTGTTCGACGCCGGCGAGCGGCTCCGTGCGGATTACGAATTGGCCCAGCTTTCGCCCAGCGTCACGATGCGCTGGGACCCGGTGCGGGTTCAGGGAGGCAGCCGGGACAGTCTCACTCCGACCGAGCGGCAGATGGCAGCGCGCGAGCGCTTCGACGGGGCGATCGCGGCGGCCGGGAGCGGACTTGCCGACATATTGTGGCGCGTTGTCTGCGCCGGGGAAGCGCTCCCCGCAGCGGAGCGGGCGCTCGACTGGCCGGTGCGCAGCGGCAAGCTGGTGCTCAAGCTGGCGCTGGAGCGGGTTGCGGCGTTCTATCGCATTCGCTGATCCGTTCGTATTCGCGGTTGGTCGAATTCCCGGGGCCCGCGGATTGAGGCATTCCGTTTCCCGTGCAACCATCTTTCGGGGATGAATTGACCGGGGACTGAGCGGTGAAACGCAGGGATTTTCTCGCGGGCAGCAGCGCGGCGGCGCTGGCCATGGCTTTCGAACCGCATCGGGCCTGGGCCCAGAACGGGGCCGAAAGCCGGCTGCGGATGGCGATGGACCGGATCTTCGAGGTCGACCTCCAGCTGAGCCCGCAATCCGCAACCGCTTACGGCCTCGACACCGGCAGCAACGCATGGGCGCGCTCGCGCCTCGACGATTACAGCCTCGCAGGCGGCGTCGCGGCTGCCCGCCATTACGAGCGCCGCCTGGCCGAGCTCAGGACAATCCCGGATGCGGGTCTCGGGGAGAGCTGGCAGGTTCGCAAGGCGGTCGTCGAACACATGCTTGTGCAGCGGCTGGTGCCCGACCGGTTCGGGATTGCCGCACTGGGCGCGCCCTACCGGCTCAGCCAGCAGGACGGCGCCTATTTCGAAATCCCCGATTTCCTCGATTCGCAGCATCCGGTCGAGAATGCCGACGATGCCGAGGCCTACCTCGCGCGGCTGGCGGCATTTCCCTTCGCGCTCGACGACCAAAGCGCCGCCCAGCTGCACGATGCCGCCAATGGCTATCTGGCGCCGCGCTGGTCGCTCGACCTGGTCGAGAAGCAGATCGGAGCGTTGCTCGAACCGGCTCCGGCACAAAGCGGCATGGTCCGTTCGCTCGCGAGCCGGGCGGAGGAAGCCGGGATTGGCGGCGACTGGGCCGGCCGCGCTTCCGCGATCGTCGAACGAGAGGTCTATCCCGCGCTCCAGCGCCAACTGGACCTGGTCCGGCGGCTCAAACCGCGCACACGGCGCGGCGACGGGATCTGGCGCGTGCCGCGCGGCGAGGAAATCTACGCCGAGGCGCTGCGGCATTACACCACAACCGAAATGACCTCCGAGGAGATTCACCAGGTCGGGCTCGAGCAAGTCGCCGAAATCAGCGCCGAGCTCGATGCAATCCTGCGCGGAACCGGCCTGACCGGCGGAACGGTGGGCGAACGCCTGCTGCAGCTCAACGAGCGGCCGGACCAGCTCTATCCCAATGATGACGCGGGTCGCGAACAGCTGATCGCTTCGCTCAATGACGGGATGGCGGCGATCACGGCGAAGCTACCGCAGGCGTTCAAGTTCGTTCCCGACCGGCCGCTCGACATTCGCCGGGTACCGGTGGAGATCCAGGACGGTGCTTCGAACGGCTATTACAGCCCCGCGGCGCTCGATGGGTCGCGTCCGGCGATCTACTGGATCAACCTCAAGGATACCGCGGACTGGCCGAAATACACCTTGCCGGCGCTGACCTTCCACGAAGGCAATCCCGGGCACCATCTGCACCTGACGCGCATGGCGCAGTCCGGCGATCTGCCGCTGCTGCTCAAGAATTACTGGCTGTCATCCTATGGCGAGGGCTGGGCGCTCTATGCCGAAATGGTGGCGGAAGAGCTGGGCGGGTATTCGGGCCTGGAGAAAGCCGGGGCATTGCAGAGCTGGCTGTTCCGCGCGGCGCGGCTGGTGGTCGATACCGGCCTCCACGCAAGGCGCTGGAGCGTCCAGCGGGCAACGCAGTATTTTGCCGATACCGTGGCCTTCCCGTGGGCGCGCTCGCAGCGCGAAATCGAGCGCTATTGCGCCTCGCCCGGCCAGGCGTGCAGTTACAAGATCGGGCAGAACGAATGGGTCCGCTTGCGCGCCAAGGCCCAGGCGCAGCTGGGCGAAGCGTTCGACTTGCGCGAGTTCCACGAGATATTGCAGGAAGGCGTCATGCCGCTCGCGCTGCTCGAGCGTCGGGTGGATGCGTGGATCGCGCGGGTGAAGGCGGCCTAATGCCGCCGCGCGTCGGCGACGATCGCGGCCAGCTGCTCGCAATCGAGCGGTTCGTCGAAAACGAGGCCGTAGATCGTCGAGAGGCACCAGCGCACCCTGGCTGACACCGGTTCGAGCGTTTCGGTCTCGACGGTCACCGTCTCGCCCACTTCGAGATAATCCCGGCATTCGATGCAGGCGCCCTGCTGCGAGATATTGCGCACGGTGATGACGTGGGTCTCGTCGCCCGCGCGCACCGACCCTTCGAGCATGGTATTCACGCGCAATTGGCGGCGCGGATAATGGCCGCTCGCCAGTTTCACCAGCCGGCCCGTATCCACTTCGTCGGGAAATTTGAGCCCGGCATGTTGCTCGTCCCGCCAGACCAGGCTGACCGGGAAGTTCTCGCCGTTCGCCAATTCGAACGTGAACTGCTCGCAATCGGGCAAGTGGCCGTAATGCCTGATGCTGACGCCATCGCTCGACGCGTCACGGACAACACAAAGGATTTCCCCGAATTCGGATGCGAGTTTCGCACCCTGCATCAGCAGGGCAAATCGCGGCGCGCCCCGGCGGTCTTCGTCTCCAGAAACACCGAATCCATTCAACAGCTCTTGCAGCTTACTGGTCTGTGCAGCCATGTCGCAATACCCCCTGGCGATTAGCATCGAGCGACCGCGTCTTCCTTTGTTGGACGGAAGCTACGCCTGCTTAGTTAACCGATACTTAAAGGATTATAACTTTCATGGATCGGCGAATTACTGCAATTATTCGATCATTATTACTTGAATAATTCGATTGCGCCGAAGCGATCGCGGCGGAAAGCGGCGCTTCAGCCTTCGACCAGCTCCGCCAGTGCGAGCCATCGTTCCTCGGCAGCATGCTTCTCGGCGCGGGCAGCTTCGAGTGCCAGGGTCAGCCGGTCGAACTTGTTCCGGTCGCGGGAAAACAGATCGGGATCGGCCAATGCCTCTTCGCCGCGCAAGATCATGGCATCGAGTTCCTCGATCCTCTCGGGGAGCGTGTCGTAGTCGCGCTGGTCCTTGTAGCTCAGCTTGGTACCCTTGGCGGACGGTACAGGGCGCCTGGCCGCCGTTTCTTCCTTCTTCGCTTGCCTAGCGGCCGGCACAGGATGCCGTTTCCGCTTCGCTTCCCAATCGGCATAGCCGCCCGCGACGATATCGACCCTGCCACTGCCATCGAGGCCGAGGGTTACCGTGACCGTGCGATCGAGAAAGTCGCGGTCGTGGCTGACGATCAGCACCGTCCCGTCGTAATCGGCGATCACTTCCTGCAGCAGGTCGAGCGTTTCGAGATCGAGATCGTTGGTCGGCTCGTCGAGCACCAGCAGGTTCGATTTGCGCGCGAATTCCCGCGCGAGCAGCAGGCGCGAGCGTTCGCCGCCGGACAGGATCCCCACTTTCGTGTCCACGATCGCGGGATCGAACAGGAACTCCTTGAGATAACCCTGGACGTGCTTGCGGATGCCGCGGACATCGATCCAGTCGCCGCCTTCGGCCAGCACCTGGCGGACCGTCTTGTCGGGCGCGAGAACGCTGCGCTGCTGGTCGATCATGACCCCGGTAAGCGTCTTCGCGAGTGTGATCTCGCCTTCGTCGGGTGCCAGTTCCCCGGTCAGCAGTTTGAGCAGGGTCGTCTTGCCGGTCCCGTTGGCGCCGACCACGCCGATCCGGTCGCCGCGCTGGATGCGCAAGGTGAAGTCGCGAATGATCCGGCGGTCTCCGAAGGACTTGCAGACATTTTCCGCGACGATCACCGATTTGGTCCGGACGTCGTCGCTCTTCAGCGCCAGCTTCGCCGTTCCGCCCGGAGCCAGCATCGCCGCCCGCTGCGCGCGCATCTCGTAAAGCTTCTCCAACCTGCCCTGGTTGCGCTTGCGCCGCGCGGTCACGCCGCGTTCGAGCCAGTGCGCCTCGAGCTTCAACCTGGCGTCGAGCTTTTCGGCCGCGCGCGCCTCTTCGGCATAGACTGCCTCTTCCCATGCTTCGTAACCCCCGAAGCCCACTTCCTTGCGCCTCAACTTGCCACGGTCGAGCCACAAGGTCGCGCGGGTCAGGCGCCTGAGGAAAGTCCGGTCGTGCGAAATGACGATGAACGCGCCCTTGTAGCGCTCGAGCCAGTTTTCGAGCCAGTCGATCGCCGCGAGATCGAGATGGTTGGTGGGCTCGTCGAGCAACAGCAAGTCCGGCTCGCTGGCCAGGGCCCGGGCAATGGCCGCCCTTCGCCTTTCACCGCCGCTGGCGTTTGCGGCGGGCGTCGACAGGTCGATCCCCAGCTGGCCGGCGATGGCCTCCACCGCGTGTTGCGCGGGTCCGCCGGGGCCGGCCATCGCGAAATCCAGCAATGTTGCGAAGCCGTCGAAGGATGGTTCCTGCTCCAGAAACACGACATTGGTGCCGGGCACGATAGTGCGCTTGCCCCGGTCGGCTTCGATCCGGTCGTCGATCAGCTTGAACAGGGTGGTCTTGCCGGCGCCGTTGCGGCCGATCAGCGCCAGCCGGTCGCGCGGTCCGACGTGCAGGTCGATCCCGCCCGATTGCGGGTTTCCGAACAGCCAGCCGGCGCCCTGGACCAGGCCCAGCCCTTCCCAGCTGAGGATCGGTGGATCAGCCATTGCGCGCAGTTAGGAGGGTCAATCCGTGCTGGCAAGGAACCGAATTGTTCAGTTCAGCGTAAGTGGCATAGGAGCAGGGCAAAACCCTGACACGAGGAGAATTCCCAATGACCAGACTCCCAATCCCGGCCGCCTTGGCCCTGGCCGCAATCGCACTCGCCTTTCCCGCACAGGCCGAGGTGACTATCACGGCGACCGGCCCGGTCGTCGACCTGAGCGTTACGGAAACCGTGACCGCCGATCCCGATATCGCCAATCTCAGTGCCGGTGTGACCAGCTTCGCCCCGACGGCAATCGAGGCCCTGCGGCTCAATTCCGGCCAGATGGACGCGGTGATCCGCAGGATCGAGAGCCTGGGAGTCGATGAAGACGATATCCAGACCAGCGGAATCAGTCTCAACGCCGAATACGATTACGATCAGGAGTCCCGACAGCAGGTCTTTCGCGGCTATCGCGTTTCCAACCGGGTTTCCGTCAAGCTGCGGGACATCGAGCGAACCGGGCGCGTGCTGGATGCACTGGTCGAAGCCGGCGCGACCGATCTGGGCGGAATCTCCTGGTCGATCGACGATCCTTCCGCAGCGGAAGACCAGGCGCGCGAGGCTGCCTTCAAATCGGCCCGCGAACGCGCGCTCGGTTATGCCCGCGCAGCCGGATACTCCGATGTGCGACTGCTGGAGGTCAATGAATCGGTGACGGGCGGGTGGCCGATCCCGCTCGAGTCAGTCGATGCTGCCGCGAGCGTCCGCAATGAAAGCATGCCGATCCGGCCCGGGCAGGTGCAGGCGGGCGTGACCGTGCGGGTGATTTACGAAATGACCCGTTAAGCCAAGTCATTAGCTTTCTGAACGACAGCAACGGCATTCACACCTTGTTCAATGGGTGATGCATAGGCAAGAAGACCTGATGAGCAAGCTGTTTGCCTCGATTTCCGCGGCCCTGCTGGGTGCGGCGCTCTTGACGGGCGTTCCAGCCTCCGCGCAATCGCGCGACGACCAGGGTGAAGCGCGCCGCGCGATGGAGGCTGGCAACCAGCTTTCGCTGCGCGAGATCGAGGCGATTGTCATGCCGACCATGCCCGGCTGGCGCTATCTCGGCCCTGCCTACGATGCGACAGCCAGGGCCTATCGTCTCAAATTCATCAAGGATGGCAGGGTGGTGTTTGTCGACGTCGATGCCAGGACCGGCCGCGTTATCGGCCGCAAGGGCTAGCGAATCGTGCGGCCGATCCGGTTGACGCTTTCTTTTGGAGCGCCCATCTCGGACGGCAGCTTATAACTGGGGAAACTGGGACATGCGGATCCTGATCGTCGAGGACGAACCGACACTCGGCAAACAGCTGAAGAATACGCTTGAGCAGAACGGTTATGCCGTTGACCTTTCGACCGACGGCGAGGACGGGCATTTCATGGGCTCGACCGAGGATTACGACGCGGTCATTCTCGACCTTGGCCTGCCCGAGATCGACGGACTCACCGTGCTCGGCATGTGGCGCAAGGAAGGAAGAACCTTTCCGGTGCTGGTGCTGACCGCGCGCGACAGCTGGTCCGACAAGGTCGCCGGGCTCGATGCCGGGGCCGACGATTACCTGGCGAAGCCGTTCCAGACCGAAGAGCTGATCGCCCGCCTGCGTGCGCTGATCCGCCGGGCGTCGGGCAATGCGACGTCCGAACTGATCGCCGGCGATGTCCGGCTCGATACCCGCTCGGGCCGGGTTACGCTGGCCGGCGAACCGGTCAAGCTGACCGCGCAGGAGTACAAGCTGCTCAGCTACCTGATGCACCACAAGGGCAAGGTGGTCAGCCGGACCGAATTGATCGAGCATATCTACGACCAGGATTTCGACCGCGATTCCAACACTATCGAAGTATTCGTCACCCGCATTCGCAAGAAGCTGGGGGCGGACGTCATAACCACCATCCGTGGCCTCGGTTACAGCCTCGACGACCCCGCCGACGCCCCCCGCGAGTAGCGCTTCGCAAGCGCCGGCGGTCCGGGAGGAAGCGCACGGGCGAGCGGATGCGCCAGCGGAGGCCGGAGCAACACCCGACGTGACCCGTCACACCGGCAGCCTCGGGCGACGGATGTTGCTGATCGCGGCCGGCTGGATCAGCGTACTCCTGCTGCTTGGAGGGGTGGCGCTGGAGCGAACGCTCACGACCCTTGTCACCAACAATTTCGATAACCAGCTCGATTATATCCTGACCGCGATGATCCAGTCGGCCGAGATCGGGCAGGACGGCGAAGTTCTGTTCATCCGTCCGCTGGGCGACCAGCGCTTTCTCGAACCCAATAGCGGGCTTTACTGGCAGATCAGCGGCAAGGGCCACGACGACTGGCTCTCCCGGTCGCTATGGGACCGCACCCTGCCGGTCGATTTCGACCATTTCGATCCGGCACCGCACATCTACGACAGCGTCGGGATGGAGGGCGAGGAACTGCGCATTATCGAGCGCACCATCATTCTTCCGGAGAGCGATACGGAATGGTGGTTCCTGGTCGCGCAGAGCCGGTCGGAGCTCGATGCCCAGATCAGGAATATTCGCGGCATCCTGTTCTGGAGCTTCGTTGCGCTGGGTACCGGTCTGTTCCTGATGTCGGTGTTCCAGATCTGGTACGGGTTGGGGCCCTTGCGGCGAGTGCGCCTCGCGATCAAGCATATGCGCACGACCGGCACCAACCGGGTGACCGATCCGCTGCCGCTCGAAGTCCAGCCGCTGGTGCATGAGCTCAATTCGCTGCTCGAACACTCCGAGAAACAGGCGGAAGAGGCGCGCACCCATGCGGGCAACCTCGCGCATGCGCTGAAGACCCCGCTGACCGTGGTGATGAACGCCGCAACCGCCAGGTCGCCGGACCTGTCGGACACCGTGATCCGCGAGGCGGCGGTGATGCGGCGCCAGGTCGACCATCATCTTGCCCGCGCGCGGGCGGTGGGCCGGCGCGCGGTCGGCCTGTCGCGCACCAATGTCCGCGAAAGCGCCGATGCGGTCGAGCGGGCCATTTCGAGGCTCTATGAAAATGTCCGCATCGACATAGCCGGATCGCGCGAGGCGATGGTCGCGATCGAGCGCCAGGACCTCGACGAAATCCTCGGCAATTTGATGGAGAACGCGGCCAAATATGGCGGCGGGAGCGTGTTCGTGACGGTCGATGCCGATCCCGCGTCGGAGCAATGCGAAGTGCATGTCGAGGATGACGGCGCCGGAATCCCCAAGGGCCAGCGTCGCGAAATGTTCACTCGCGGCGCGCGGTTGGACACTGGCAAGCCCGGCACCGGCCTGGG
>NZ_DBNHSF010000199.1:0-33237 GCF_057143545.1 Candidatus Andeanibacterium sp. | reverse complement strand
CCCGGAGCGCCGCCTGCGGCATAGCGCGTATCCCACCATTCGGCGACGACCCCGCCCAACGTGATCGAAAGGCCCAGGCCCAGTGCGGTTGCGATCCCCATCGCCGCCATCGCGGTGCCGCGTCTTTCGCGCGGAAAGGTATCGAAGATGATCGAATTGGCTGCGGGCTGGGCGGCCGCTTCGCCGACGCCCACACCGAGGCGCGAAACTGCCAGCAACAGGAAACCGGAGGCGAAGGCGGCAAGTCCCGCCGAAAACGACCACGCCGCGATGCAGATCGCCAGCAATTTCGTCCTGATCCAGCCATCGACCAGCCGGCCCAACGGAAGCGAGAACAGCGCGTAGAACAAGGCGAACAAGGTGCCGTAGAGCAGCCCAATCTCGGCATCCCCGATATTCAGGTCTGCGGCGATGCTGGGTGCCAGAATTGCGAGGATCTGCCGGTCGAGCAGGCTCAGCCCCTGGGCCGCCGAGACAAGTGTCAGGGCATACCACCCGGCGCCGCTAACCTTCTTGCCCTGGCTCATGCCTTCCTCGACCGCAGTCGCCATTCACCCTCTCCTCACCCCAAAGCCAAGATCAGGCATTTGGAATCGCCTCGATCACGAAATGGTTGTCGGGGAGCGGTATGGTTTGCGTCAAGGCAAGATTGCCATGCGCCAGGAGCTCCCTGAATTCCTGCTCGGTCCGCTCCTTGCCGCCCCACAGCATCATGGTGAGGTCGCCCTGTGCCGCGATCGCATGGCCGGGCCGCGCTTCGAACCGATCGGGCATGATCTTCTCGATCAGGATCGCCGTGCCGCCAGACTTCGCAGCGGCTTCGCCCACGCGTGCGACGATGTCCCTGGCGTAGGCATCGTTCCAATCGTGCAGGATGTATTTGAGGACATAGCAATCGGCGGTTTCGGGCAATGTCTCGAAGAAGCTTGCCTCGACGTAACGCGCGCGGTCTGCGACGCCTTCCTGTTCGAACAGGCGCAGGGCGCCGTCCCTCGCATGGCCGAGATCGAGCACGCAGCCCCTCGCTTGCGGCGCGGCCTTGAGCAGGGTGGCGAGGACCGCGCCATAGCCGCCGCCGACATCCATGATCGTGCCGAAGCGGGTGAAATCGCAGGCGGAGGAGGCATGGCCCGCGATCCGCCGCGAATTGTCGACCATCGACTGGTTGAACACCGCGGCTGCCTCGGGCTTGTCGGCAAATTCGGCAAAGCCGTCCGGGCCGTGCTTGACGAAATCGGGCGGACGCCCCGTGCGCACGCATTCGGCCAGGGCGGCGAAGGCGGGGGAAAGCTGGGTGCCGACATGCAGCGCCATGCCCCTGAGCGAGTGCGGGCTGTCCGCGCGCAGGCACATGCCCAGCTCGGTCAGCGTGAATGCCCGATCTTCCTCCTCGCACGCAAGGCCAAGCGCGGTCATCGCCCGCAGCAGGCGGGCCAGTGCTTCCGGATCGAGCACGAGCCGGCCGGCGAGCACTTCCGCGCCGGCAGCTTTATCGCCCATGGCGTCGGCAATGCCGAGCTGCGCAGCGGCGGTGACGACATGCGGTTTCCAGTAGGAGCCGATCAGGTCACGCAACTGGTCCTGGGCTTCGCTCACAGCTTGAACCAGCGCTCCGCATTGGTCTGGAAGAACTTCTTCTTCTGCGTGTCGGAGATTTCGAGGTCGTCCATCCAGCGCACTTCGTCGGGCACGTACTGGTAGGGATAATCCATCGCATACATCACGCGATCTTCGCCCATCACCTCGATCATCAGCTTGATCGCCGGCGAGAAGGGCAGGCCGCTGCAGGTCCCGAGCAAATTGTTGCGCATGTAGTGGAACAAGTCATGCTGCAGCGGCTTGAGCCGCGGATAGCGGTTCGAGCGGACCCCCGCCTTATGCATGTAATCGAGCCGATAGAGCCAGAAGGGCAGGCCTTCGCAACCGTGCCCCAGCATCACCTGCAACGCGGGATAGCGATCGAACACGCCGGTCGTGAGCAGCCGCATCGCGTGATAGCTGGTCTCGACCCCGAAGCCGAACACCGCGCCGTCAAGCCCGGCATCGACCATGCCGGCGATCATTTCGTCGGGCGGTGTCTGCGGATGGATATAGAGCGGCAGGTCGAGATCGGCGCAGGCTGCGAGGATCGGGTCGAACTGCTCCTCGTCGAGGTAATGGCCCATCGTGTGGCTGCAGATCTGCACGCCGTGGAAGCCAAGCTCCTCCTTGCCGCGGCGCAGTTCCTGCGCCGACCACTCAGGATCCTGCGGGGCAACCGCGATCATGCCGTAATAGCGATCCGGATAGCGTTCGCAGGCGTCCTTAAGCTCATTGTTCGAATTGTACGCGATCCGCTTGGCTTCCTCCGCATCGGGGAGGAAGTTCACGCCCGGAGCGGTGAGGGCAAGGATCGCCTTGTCGATACCGGTATCGTCCATCGCGCCGATGCGGACTTCGCCCAGGTCGAGCAATCGGTCGCGGATGAATGTCGTGCGTTCCGACGCGCTCGTGCCATAAAAGCCCCACAGCGACATGGTGCCCTTGTCGGCCATGCCTTCTGCAACCATGCGCATGATCGCGTCGAACTGTTCCTGGGTGGCGAAAGCCTCTTCGGTGGCGATGCGGAGATAGCCGCGATCCCCGCCGGTTTCGAGTTGATGGTTCACTGCGTACCCTTCTTGTCTAGCTGCGATAGGCAGCGGGCCAGATGCCCTGCTTGCCGGGTGAAAGAATGCCGTTCGGATCGACCGCGTCCTTGATCAGCTCGGCAAACCGGCGCTGAGCGTGATTGTTGAAATCGTAGAGATCGGCAACCTCGTCCATGAAATCGAGATGGCTGCGATATTCGCCATAGCCCAGCTTTGCCGCCGGACCCAGCATCGCCTTGGTCGCGGCATAGGCCTCGCGGGTCTGGGCCTCGTTCTTGGTGTCGAACACGATCAGCGCGACATGGATCATGCTGCGCCTGCCGACGATGATCGCCGCCGAATAATCGAGATTGCGCTCGTTCAGTACCTTGCGCGTCAGGTCGCGGATCGCAATGCCGTCTTTCCCGGCGATCGGCATGGCGCAGGAAAAGCCGATATGGCCGCCTTCCTCGCCGCCATACCAGCGGGTCATCTGGTCGAGCGCCATCGAGGGGATTCCCGCCTGTACCCGGTGATGCGGGTTCTCGAATTCGGGCAGGCTATGCCCGTCGAATTCCTCGAACACCACGCTGGCGCCGGGAATCGCGGCGAATGCAGTTTCGATCTTCGCGCGGTTGTGCGCGACCACCGGGGCATCGCCCTGCACGGCAAAGCGCATCACCCAGCGCCCGAAGCCGGGCGTGGCGGCAATCCGGTCGATCACCTCTTCGGGGATCGAGTCCGCACCGGTGTACCATTCCTTGCGTTCGCCAAAGGCGCTGGCGGCGCACACCGCATTGATGATCATCGGCTGGTTCGAAATGGTCCCGTCGATCATCAGCGGGCGCAGCACTTCAAGGAAAGTTCCGTAATGCTCCTCGTTGTCGAGCATGAACCAGCCCGGGGCATAGACTTCGGGTGGATGCATCAGCGCCACGCCCAGCTTGGTCACGACGCCGAAATTGGACTGGGTGAAGATTCCGTCCCAACTCGGCCCGGCGCTGTGCGGATAGACCAGCCAATTGTGCGGGTTGGACATTCCGCCCATCCCGGTGCGCAGGATCTCGCCATTGGCCAGGACCACCTCCATCCCGCAATGATGGCCGAAATGGTCGCCGATCGGGGTATAGCCCACCCCGTGTTCGAGCGCGTTGCCGATCACGCTGCCGCCGCCGAGATCGGGGACCGACATCCACAGCTTCGAGCCGATCGCGCGCAAATGATCGTAGAGGTCGAAGAACCGCACGCCGGGTTCGCCCAGCGCCATGCAGTTCTGTTCGTCCACTTCGAGCACGCGGTTCATGCGACGCAACGACATAGCGAAACTGCCCGAAACGCGCGGCGCGCCGCCGCCATAGCCCTTGTTGCGGCCCTGGCTGCTGGTCCAGACCGGGGTACGGTGTTCATTGGCAATGCGCAGGATGGCCTGCACTTCCTCGACCGTGGACGGCATCAGCACCGCACCGGGCCTGTACCATTCGCCGGGCGGGCCGAACGGATCGCCATGGTCGGCCATCCGGGCCTCGTCGATCAGGACATGCTCGGTGCCCAATGCTGCCTGCATGTCCTTGATCGCGGAATCGAGGGTCCCCGAGGAAAGGGTCCGATCGACCATATTTTGCTCTCCCGCTGGCGAGGGCCTGATTGCCCTTCTGCCGCTAACCTTCGTGGACTGCCTTTGTCACCATGCAGGCCATCACGCCTTCCATCCCGTCTTCCTTGCCGTGGCCGGACCATTTGACCCCGCCGAAGGGCGCATCCGCCGCGCCGATCATGTGGGTGTTGATCCCGACCATCCCGGCCTCGATTTCGCGGGCGAGGCGCTGTTGGCGCTTGCTGTCGCCGGTCCAGGCATAGGCGGCGAGTCCATAGGGCAGGCGGTTGGCTTCGGCGATCATCGCTTCCTCGTCCTTGAACGGGTTGATGATCGCGACCGGGCCGAACGGTTCCTCGTTCATGATCTCGGCATCGAGCGGGACCTCGGACAGGACCGAAGGCTTGTAGAAATAGCCCTGGTTGCCGATCCGCTCGCCGCCGGTGTGAAGCGTCGCGCCCTTGTCCTTGGCATCGGCAATGAACCGGTCCATCGCTTCGGGCCTGCGGGGATTGGCCATCGGGCCCATCTGGACGCCGTCGTCGAGCCCATTGCCCACCTTCACCGCGGCGGCGCGTTCGGCAAAGCCCTTGCGGAACCTGTCGAAGATGTCCTCCTGGACGATGAAGCGGGTCGGCGAGACGCAGACCTGCCCGCAATTGCGGAACTTGCCGCCGACCGCGGTTTCGAGCGCCCGGTCGAAATCGGCATCGTCGAACACCAGCACCGGGCCGTGTCCGCCAAGCTCCATCGTGGTCACCTTCATGTCTTCGGCCGCGAGTTTCGCGAGGTGCTTGCCGACCACGGTCGAGCCGGTGAAGGAGAGCTTGCGCACGATCGGCGAAGCCAGCAGGTGGCGGCTCACTTCGTCGGGCACGCCGAACACCGCCTGCGCCACTTCCTTGGGCAGGCCCGCGTCATATAGCGCCTGGAGGATGCCGAGCGCCGAGGCCGGAGTTTCCTCGGCCGATTTGAGGATCACCGAACAGCCCGCCGCGACCGGCGCGCCGAGCTTGCGGCCCGGATTGCCGAGCGGGAAATTCCACGGCGCAAAGGCCGCGACGACGCCGACCGGCTCGTGCCGCACGGTCGAGCGCATGCCTTCGGGGCGGACCAGTTCGCGCCCGTAATTGCGCTGGCATTCGCCGGCATAGAAAGCGAACAGGTGCGCCACCATCATCACTTCGATGCGGCTTTCGGCGAGCGGCTTGCCCTGTTCCATGGTGGCGATCCGGGCGAGTTGCTCCTGCCGGTCCTCGAGCAGCTTGGCCGCGCCCGAAAGCACCGCGGCGCGCTGGGCGGCCGGGGCCCTGCGCCAGATCTGGAAGCCCCTGGCAGCGGTTTCGAGCGCGCGATCGAGATCACCCGCTTCAGCTAGCGGCAATTCGCCGATCGTCTCGCCGGTCACGGGATTGACCACCGGGAAGGTCCGCCGGCCGCCGCCGGAAACCTTCTCGCCGTCGATCACCATATGGAGGGAGGGATATTGGGTCATTGGTTCTCCTTCCCCTCGCCCTTGGTGGGAGAGGGATACGAAGCCTTGGCGCCTTGGGCGCCTAGGCGAAGTTGGGTGAGGGTGATCGGGAAGTCCGTACGGTGGTCGAGATCACCCTCATCCAGCTCCGACTAAACTCGCTTCGCTCGTTAAGTCTGCACATCCTTCTCCCATCAAGGGAGAAGGAATATCAAGCCTCAGCCTTCGCCTTCGCTGCCCGTTCCGCCTCGCGCTCCGCATCGCGTTTGGCGTCGCCTTCCCACCGGCTCGCGACCATTTCCTCGCCGGTGATCGGATGCTTCATGTGGAACGGCAGCAGCTTGTGCGTCGGCCATAGCCAGAAATTGTCATACAGCTCGTCAGGCCCCGCGGGATCCTCGGGATAGAGCTTGGTCATGAACGGCACATATTCGGGATCGGTATAGGCCCAGCCCTTGTCGAAATCGGCGTGCCAGTGCGGGAAGTAGTTGAGCAGCTTGATCCGCCACTTGCCGTCATCGCCCTTGGTGTAGACGTTCTCGTAGAGCCCGCCTTCCCACCACTGGCGCACGCCGAGGCCGGCGGCTTCGTCGGTATAATCCTTGTGGCGCCCGGCCTGCATGGTGCTGCGGCCGCGCAGCCGCGCGGTCTTGCCGTCGGGATCGATATCGATGATCGTCTGGATCTGCGGATGGTCGAGCAGGAAACCGTCGACCGGCCCGTTATTGTCATGCGTGAAGCGCTTGCGGAAGCGCTCGATATAGAGCCGCTTCACGCCCGCCTTGCCCTTGAAGACGCCGCCGAAGAAGCGCACTTCGCAATCGTCGGCGAACAGGTCCACCACTTGGTCGTACATGCATTTGTCGATCAGATAGCCGTAGAGATACTGGAGCTTTTTCACGTCGAGCTCGTCCTCGCGGACGGTCAGGCGCTTCTCCAGTTCTTCGACCTTGGCTTCGAGCGCGGCAACGCGATCATCGGACATGCGAGTCTCTCCCAATTTGTATGCTTTGCTTACAAATTGCGCAGCATATGGCTGGAGTCAACGCCGGATTGGCGCCGGGTTACATTCCCATCGCTTCGAGCCGCTCGACTTCCTCGCGATAGGGCTTGATCCCGCGCCACATGAAGAAGGTGGCGAGCGGCAGGAAGACCATGGCGGTGGCCAGGATCGCCTTCCAGATCACTTCACCGAAGATGAACGTGCTGACGAAGCCGATCACCATCGGGCCGAGCGCGCCGAAGAAGGTGAACATGAAGAGATAGAATGCAGTCACCTGGCCGCGCATTTCATTGGGGGCAATCCGCTGGATCGCGGCGTTCTGCGCCGGAGCACCGGCAAGTCCGAAGAAGGCGGCGAGTGCCATGCAGGCCAGCGCCAGTTCGCCGGTCGGCATCAGCGGCATGGCGATGGTCACGACCGTGGTGCAGGTGAAGATGATCGCAGTCGCGCGGATATTGGCGTCCTTGTAGCGCTTGCCCATCCAGGTGACGAAGGCGCCGCCGACCGCGATCCCCGCGAGCATGGCAACCAGCAACATCGTGCCAAGCACGTCGCCGATCTGGGCGACGTCCCAGTCATAGGTTCGCGTCATGAAGGGCACGCGGAACTGCGGCAGGCCCTGGCTTTCGAGCGCGGACATCGCGAGCGCAGCGAACAGCGGATAGAACACCGCGCCGCGATTGTTGATCGCCAGGATCGCATCGAAGCCCATGAAGGAGAGTGCCTTGCGCCAGAACGGCGCGCTCTTGGGCACCAGCTGGCTCGCTTCGGGCGGGCTACGCCGCGGCGGTTCCTTGACGGTCAGCCAGATCAATCCGGCAAGCAAGCCCGGCGCACCGACGATGATCAGCACCAGCTGCCAGCTGAAAATCTCCAAGCCGAGGAAACTGACCGTTTCGCCGAGCGTATCGGTCCACGCGATCAACCGCCCGCCGAGGATATTGCCGAACGAATTGCCGAGGATGAAGCCTAGCTGCAACAATGCGAAGACCAGCGGGATCCTGATTGGCCGGAAATAGTCGACCAGGATCGAATAGGAGCCGGGGCCGTTGGCCGATGAACTGGCGCCGACGAACAGCCGGGTCCCGACCAGCTGGCCCAGATTCTGCGCCAGCCCGCCCAACGCCATGATCGTGCCGAGCGCGGCAATGCTGATGCCGAGCACGTATTTGCGTGCGTAGATATCGACCAGCCGCGCGAGCGGAATGCCAACGATGACATAGGCGACCACGGTTACCGGTCCCAGCAGCAGCCCGAGCGTGGCATCGGAAATGCCGAAGCTGATCTTCATATGCTCGGCCAAGAGGCCGAAGGCGGTCTGGTCGAGGAACGTAATGAAAGTGGCGAAAATTACCGCGAAGAGAGCATAGGCACCGGCTTTTTGCGAAGGCCAGGGCATATCCTTGGCGTAAGCCGCCCGATCTTCCACGGCTGCCTGCATTTCCCCTGCGTTCGGCGCTATCGCCATGAACCATCCCTCCCATTAGGCTGGTCCCTCTCGCGCGGAGACTCGCCGGAATTGTCTTGGACAATTTGTAAGTGCCAAATACAAAAAGGCGAGAGAAAACTGACAGCTGCCGCAATCGGCCCGCCGGTCGGCATGGGAGAGGATGGAGATCTATGGCGAACGGCAATGAAGGCCAACCAAGCTATGCGGACGATCGCGCCGCGATCGAAGACCTGATGGCGCGCTATCTGTTCGCGATGGACTGGAACGATTTCGATACCTACGCCGATACCTTCACCGAAGACGGCACGCTCGAATTCGCGCGCGGGGCGGTGACCGGGCGCGACAATATCCGCGCTGCGGCGAAAGGCTTCAAGGAAGCGGTGGCCGGGATCTATACCGATGTCGACGGCAACCCGGCGATCCTGCGCCACGTGTTGTGCCATTCGGTTATCCGGGTCGAGGGCGACAAGGCCTGGCACACTGGCTTCTGGTTCGAAACCGCCAATGACGGGCCGCGCGTGCCCGATGGCAGCCGCTTCACGCCGACGCTCGGGACCTTCGGCATCTACGAGGACGAACTGGTGCGGGTCGATGGCGAATGGAAATTCCATTACCGCAATATCCGCAACGAGTTCCTGGCCGGGCGCGAATCGCCCAAGGTCAATCCGGTGTTGCTGATGGACGAGAAGGCGCGGCGCGCGCGCGACTGAGGAGAAGGATTTCAATGCTCGATTTTGCAGGCCGCACGGCCTTCGTCACCGGCGGCGCCAACGGCGTGGGCATCGGCATCGTCCGCAATCTGCTCAACGAAGGGGCCAGGGTCGCGATCGCCGATATCCGCCAGGACGCGATCGACGCGGCGCTGGCGACGCTCGACAACCGCGAAGTGATGGGCGTGCAGCTCAATGTCATGGACCGCGCAGGGTTCAAGGCCGCGGCCGACAAGGTCGAGGCGCAATTCGGCCCGGTCAGCCTGCTGTTCAACAATGCCGGGATCAACCTGTTTCAGACGATCGAGGATTCGTCCTACGACGATTGGGACTGGGTGCTCGGCGTCAACCTGCATGGCGTGATCAACGGGGTCCAGACCTTCGCCCGCCGGATGAAGGAGCGGGTCGAGGCGGGCGCGCAGGCCGGCGGCCATATCTGCAACACCGCGAGCATGGCGAGCTTCATCGCCGGCGGCGCTCCGGGAATCTACAACACCGCCAAATTCGCGGTGCGCGGCCTCAGCTATTCGCTGCGCCACTCGATGCTCAATTACGGGATCGGGGTCTCGGTCGTGCATCCCGGGCTGGTCAAGAGCGTGATCTATGCCAGCGACGATGTCCGGCCCGACAACCTCAAGGGCGAAATGAAACCGGTCAACCGCGAGGCGGTCGAACGGCTGGCGGGCATCCACGAATACGGGATGGAGCCAGACATTATCGGCCAGCGCATCCTTGAAGGTTGCCGCGAGAATCGCGCCAACATCTTCACCCATCCCGACCACAAGGACGAGCTGCGCGAGATGTTCGACGAGATCATCGCCGATTATCGCGACTATCCCGAAGATCCCGGTTTCGACAAGCGGATCGCCTTCGAGAAGATGCGGCGCGATAGTTTCGCCGAGACCCGCCGCAAGGCGCGCGACCTCTACAAGAGCTGATACCCGTAAAGGCGGCGGACAGGCTGGCCGTGCCATTGGATCCGCGATGAGAATCGGTCTTGCCCCGCTGGCCTTCGCGCTCGCGCTCGTTTCGTTCGGCCCGGCGGCCGCGCAGGAATCTGCGGACCCCGAAAAGCTGAGTCTTGAGCAAAACATGCTGCTGCGCTGTTCGGCGGCCTTCGCGCTGGTTGCTGCCAGGCAGGAGCAGGGCGACGAGGCTTTCGCGCATTATCCGGCAATGGACGTGCGCGGGAAGGAATATTTCGTCCAGGCGGGGGCCCGGCTGATGGACGAGCTGGGCTGGAGCGAGGAGATTCTCGCCGCCCGGATGCAGGGCGCGGTGGTGCAACTGGTCGAAGAAGGCGATGCCTCGGGCGACAGGATGCGGCATCTCGACGACGTAATGGGGCCTTGCCTGCTATCGCTCGATGCTTCGGGGATTTAGCCGGGAGTCATATGCGGCTTGCGTGGGAAGCGGACGGTAATGGTGCACCCGGAAGGGAGGCAGCAGATGCAACAATCAGCTACTTCCATCAGTTCAGGTTGACCTGCCGTCGTGTCTTGAACGCAACAATGTGACGGCGAACACAATCAACCAGATCATGAAGCCGTAAATGCTGATGCGTTCCCATATCCCCATCATCGGTGTTGGCAGGTTTGACGACATTCTTGGCCCATCCAATCCCGTCAATGCGCCAAAGCCGAGGACCAGGACAAGCGTGATGAACGAATACAGCCGAAACTTCTTGCCTGCGGTGTGAGCGCCAAAGCCAAGGATGAGTAGGATAAGAAGGACGTCGAAGCTCGCGAGCACGATGTGCATGATGTCGGTAAGACTTCCGCCACCGGCCTCCAAGACGGCCCGCTGATGCATAGGGGCGAAAGGCCCCAGTAGGTCGATCGCGCCTATCGCGACAATCAGTCCGCCTGTGGTCCGCAGAGATCGCTGTTCAGAGGCGACTCGTAGGACGCCCCAACCGAAGAAGAGCATCAGGATGCTGTAGGTAAGGCTTCTAGCTAAGACGAACGGCCTCGTCGGAGCCCCAACCGCAAACGTCTCGCTTACGGTTTGGTCAGTGATGCTATATCCGTCCCAAGCCACGGCCGCGGTCAGGTCGGTGGCAATGTAGAGTCCCCCCGCGATTGCCCCGCATGCCAGCATCCTTCGCGTAGTGACCTTCACCAGCATCAACCTCTGTAGCGGAGAAATGAGATGTTCACACTTCATCTCGGACTAAGCCGCATTGTCCTGTGACCGCAATAGGTCGTTAGAAGACACTCGCCGCGAATTCAGGGCAGCTTTTGTCCTGCTTCGCCCCAGCCCTTGAGCGCGCCCGATCCGGCGCGCTTCTTGAGCGTCCCGATATCGCCGACGGTAAAGGCGCCGGCCTGCCCGAAGCCGTCCAGTTCGTCCCACGAAACCGGAACCGCGACCGGCGCGCCAATTCTCGCCCGCGCCGAATAGGGCATGATCGCGGTCGCGCCGCGCGCGTTCCTCAGCCAGTCGACGAAGATCCTGCCCTTGCGCTTTTCCTTGCTCATCGTTGCGGTGAAGCGATCCGGCCCGGCCCCGGCCAGCTCGTGCGCGATGCGTCTGGCGAAGCCGCTATGAGAGTCCCAGGAATGGCCCGGAGATAGCGGCACCAAGACATGCACGCCCTTGCCGCCGGTCAGCAGGGCGAAGCTTCGCAGCCCCTCCTCCGCCAGCCGCTCGCGGACATCGACCGCCGCCCGCTTCACTTCCGCAAATCCCAGCCCTTCGCCCGGATCGAGATCGAACACCAGCCGGTCCGGTTGTTCGAGCGCGCTGCAGAGGCTCGCCCAGCCGTGGAATTCGATCGCCCCCATCTGCACGCATTGGAGGATGCCCCCTTCATCCTCGACATAGAGGTAATCGGCGGTCTCGCCGCTCTTCTCCTCGATCGCGATCGTATGCACCGGAGGGCCGAAGCCCGGCCCGCCGTGCTTCTGGAAAAAGCAGTTCCGGTCCCGCCCTTGCGGGCAGCGCAGCAGGCTCACCGGGCGACCGGCCATGAACGGCAGTATCAGCGGCGCGATCGCTGAATAGTAGTCGGCAAGGTCGCCCTTGGTATAGCCGGCGTCGGGAAACACCAGCCGCTCGCGATGGGTTATCTCTACCGGCCTGCTGGTCATGTCGGACGGCCCTCCCTAACGGCAGGATAGCACGGGCTGCGCGAATCTGAGGATAATCTGCGAACCCGGCAGTGGACGCGAGTCCCGCCATGCGGCATTGGTGAGAGTACATGTGGCAGCTTTACCAATTCCCTCTCTGTCCCTTTTCCCGCAAGGTTCGCCTCGCCCTTTCCGAAAAGGGCATCGCCTATGAACTCGTGCGCGAAAATCCGTGGGAGGGGCGCGACGCGTTCCTCGCGCTCAATCCGGCGGGGCGTACGCCGGTGCTGCGCGATCCCGCCAGGAACCTCACCCTGATCGACAGCCAGGCGATCTGCGAATATTTCGAGGAGACGGTCGACAAGGCGCCCCTGATTGTCGGGACGTCCGCCAACCGGGCCGAAATTCGCCGGCTGGTGGCGCTGTTCGACGAGAATTTCTTTTCCGATGTCACCCTGCCGCTGCTGTCCGAGCGGATGAAGAAGCGGCTGATCCTCCACGCGCCGCCGGATTCGGGCATGCTCCGCGAGGCCATGCGGCTCGCCAACGAACATCTCGACTATATCGACTGGCTGATCGACAACCGGCCGTGGCTGGCCGGGGCCCAGATGAGCCTCGCGGATCTTGCCGCCGCGGCGCAGATCTCGGTCGCCGATTACCTGGGCGGGATCGACTGGGCCGGACACGAGCAGAGCAAGGGCTGGTATGCCGTGTTCAAGAGCCGGCCGAGCTTCAGGCCGCTGCTGTCCGAGCGGATGGACGTGATCAAGCCGCCAAGACATTACGCCGACCTCGACGCTTGAGCGGTGAAACTTGCGCACCATATTGGCGGCAACGGAGACTGCCATGACCGAAAAGCTTGAACTGACCGAAGACCAATGGCGCGAGCGGCTGACGCCCGAACAGTTCCAGATCCTGCGCCAGGCCGGGACCGAACGCGCCTTCACCGGCAAATACGAAGGCAACAAGGCCGCCGGCCTTTACAAATGCGCGGGCTGCGGCCTGCCGCTGTTCGCCAGCGACGCCAAATATGACAGCGGTTCGGGCTGGCCGAGCTTTACCGCGCCGATGGCAAGCGATGTGGTTGACGAGCATTCCGACATGTCGCACGGCATGGTCCGCACCGAAGTGCGCTGCGCGCGCTGTTCGGGCCATCTCGGGCACGTCTTTCCCGACGGCCCCGGGCCCGGCGGGCTGCGCTATTGCATCAACAGCGCGAGCCTCGATTTCAAGCCCGACGAATAGGTTCCGGGGCAAGCCGGCTGGGGACAACCCGGCAATCCCGTTAACCCTGGGTTACGAATGATTTATGCACTCGCTCTAGGGACGGACCGCGCGACCCCGCGCATGGACAAGGCAAACAACGCGCATGGCACGTAACCGGAGCATCGGCTCCAAGGCCAGCCCCCGCGAACTGGCGAGAGCCAGGGACGCGGGCAGGCGCGGGGGAGGCGGGTCCGGTCCGCGCAAGCCGAAGCGCGACCGCGCAGAGCCCGGCCTGTTCAGGACCTGGCTGAGGCGCATTTTCTGGACCGGCATCATCTCCGGCCTGATCGGGACGGCCGCCATCGTCATCGCCGTCTATATCGCGGTCCAGAGCCTGCCGAGCTATGCCCAGCTGCGCGACAGCCAGACCGGGCAGATGATCATCGTGCGCGCGCGCGACGGATCGGAGATCGTTTCGCTCGGGCCGAGCTACGGGCAATGGCTTTCCTCGAGCGAAATCCCGCAGGTGATGAAGGACGCGATGATCTCGGTCGAGGACCGGCGTTTCTACATGCATTTCGGAGTCGATCCGATCGGGCTTGCGCGGGCGCTGTGGGTATCGTGGCGCGACGACGAACGGACCAGCGCGACTTCGACCATTACCCAGCAACTGGCGCGCAACCTGTTCCTCAATTCCAATCGCACGCTTGGCCGCAAGTCGCGCGAGGCCGTGCTGGCGATGGCGCTCGAATGGAAATTCTCGAAGGACCAGGTGCTCGAACTCTATCTCAACAAGGTCTATTTCGGCGGCGGGGCCTACGGGATCGACTCGGCCAGCCGCAAATTCTTCAGCCACTCGGCCCGCGAGCTTTCGCTGGGCGAGGCGGCGATCATTGCCGGGCTGGTCAAGGCCCCTTCGCGCTTTTCGCCGACCGCCGATCTCGATGCCGCGGTGAGCCGGGCGAATGTGGTGATCGGCCAGATGGAGAAATACGGCAAGCTGACGCCCGGCATGGCCAACCGGGTCGATCCTTCGGCCGTGAAGCTGCGCCCGGAGGTCGGGCAGAATTCGGTGCGCTATTTCTCGGATTGGGTCCTCCCCCAGCTCGACCTCATATTGCCCGATACCAGCGAGCCGCTCGAGGTCTGGACGACGCTCGACGTCGAGATGCAGGCCGCCGCCACCGACGCCGTGCGCAGGAACGCGCCGGGCGGCACTCAGGGCGCGCTGGTCAGCCTCGATCGCGACGGGGCGGTGCTCGCCATGGTTGGCGGGACCGACTATGTCGACAGCAATTACAATCGCGCCGTCAATGCCGTGCGCCAGCCGGGCTCGGCGTGGAAACTGTTTGTCTACCTGGCCGCGCTCGAGGCGGGCTACACGCCGAATGACGAAGTGGTCGACGAGCCGGTTACGATCCAGGGCTGGAGCCCGCGCAATTCGACCGGCGAATATGCCGGCAAGATCGATGTCCGCACCGCCTTTGCCTATTCGAAAAATACCGTCGCCGCCCAGCTCGGCAACGAAGTCGGGTTCAGCGCGGTGGCCGGCATGGCGCGCCGCTTCGGGATTACCACGCCGATCACGACCTATCCTTCGATGGTGCTGGGCACCAACGATGTCCGCCTGATGGACATGGTGCGCGCCTTCGCATCGGTTTCGGCGCGCGGCAAGTCGATCGAGCCCTATGGTATCACCAAGGTCCAGACGGTGGACGGCGAATTGCTTTACGAACACCGCCCGTCGCGTGAATTCCAGCTGGTGCCCGAACATGTCGCCGCCGGGATCACCGACCTGTTGCAGACGGCCGTCAGCACCGGCACCGGCAGGGCCGCCCAGATCGGCCGGCCGGTCGCCGGGAAGACCGGCACGACCTCATCGAACAAGGATGGCTGGTTCCTCGGGTTTTCGAGCGGGATCACCACCGGTGTGTGGATGGGGCGCGACGATGCCCGGGCGGTCGCCGGCTTGCAGGGCGGGACGGCACCCGCGCGGGCGTTCGCGCAATATATGCAGGTCGCCACCAGGAAACGCCCGGTCGAACCCTTCGACACCGAGCTCAAGCTGCCCGACTGGGTGCTCGAACCGGATGACGAATATCTCTATGGCGCAGCGGACCAGGACTACTATTTCAGCGACGAACAGGGAAACCTGATCGAACCGGCCGGGCCGATGCAGGGGCGCGACCCGTATTTCGAAAACGATCCTGAGACCTTCGACGAGGCCTTCCCGGCGGCGGAAGACGAGTTCCTCGAAGAGGCAATCGGCAATTCGAACACGATCAGGCCGCGCGCGGCTGCACCTCCGCGCTCCAGCCAGTAGCCGAGGACAAGGGTTGGGGCCGCCGAAGCGGCCCCTCGCCATTCCTCACGCGTCCCTGCTCACGTCTCGGGATCACTCCTGCGAGCTGCGATCGCGCAACCGGACCGTGACGAACACCGGCTGCCGCCCCGGGCTGCGGACCTGCAGCAGCAGCGCTCCGCGTCCGTCGGCCCGCGCTTCGCGCACCACCTTCTCGAGATCCTCGATCGATGCGATCTGCTGGTAATTGACCGCCAGGATGATGTCGGCCCGGTTGAGGCCCTTGCGCGCGGCATCCGAGGTCCGGTCGACCGCGAGGATCACGGCGCCTTTCGTGTCTGGCGGAGCGCCGAGGTCGCGGGCGATCTGCGGGGTCAGCGTCTGGGCGCGGATGCCGAGCACCTCCTCGATGATCGCATCGGCGCTTTGGGGAATATCCTGCGGGGGCGCATTCTGGCCGTCGCGGTCGAACCGGCGTTCGGCCAGCTCCTCTTCGGGCGGCCGCTTGCCGACCGTGATCGGCAAGGTCATGGCCTTGCCTTCGCGCAGCAATTCCAGCGTGATCCGCGTTCCCGGCGCGATATTGGCCAGGATCGAGGACAGCGACCGTTCGCGGGTGACGTCCTGGCCATTCGCCTTGAGCACGATGTCGCCCGGTTTGATGCCCGCCCGTTCCGCCGGATCGCCCGGCTCGACGGTCTGGACCAGCTCGCCATGTTCCTTCTCGATACCGAGCGCCAATGCCGTATCGTCGTCGATCGGGATGATCCCGACACCGATGTAACCGCGTTCGATTTCCTCGCCCGCGATCAGCTTTTCGACGATCGGAGCGGCAATCGAGGAGGGAATCGCGAAACCGATCCCGATATTTCCGCCCGAAGGCGCGATGATCCAGCGGTTGATGCCGATGACCTGCCCGGTCATGTCGAACATCGGGCCGCCCGAATTGCCCGAATTGATCGAGGCGTCGGTCTGGATGAACTGGTCATAGGGTCCGCTGCCCGTGCTGCGGTGCGGGCTCGAGATAATTCCCGCGGTTACCGTACCGCCAAGCCCGAACGGATTGCCGATCGCGATCACCCAGTCGCCCGCACGCGCCGCGTCGGAATTGCCGAACCTGACATGCGGCAGCGGCGCGCCGTTCTGGATCTTGAGCACGGCAATATCCGAAGCGGCATCGCGACCGACCACTTCGGCGGGATATTCCTTGCCGTCGAACAGCTTGACGGTGATTTCGTCGGCGGCATTGCGCCCGTCGAGCGAGATCACGTGATTATTGGTCACGACATAGCCGTCGCCCGAGATGATGAAGCCCGAGCCGAGCGATCCTGCCTCCTGGGTGCGCGGCCCGCCCTGGCGGCCCAGGAACAGGTCCCAGAACGGGTCCGAGCGGACCTGGATCTGTGCCCGGGTCGAAATATTGACCACCGCCGGCTGGAGCTGTTGGGTGAGATCGGCAAAGCTGGCCGGCGCCCCGGCCTGAGGCACGATCGGCTGGATCGCGCCCGCGTCATTGGTGACTTGCGCCCCGGCGGGATGTCCGGTCGCGAGCGACAGGGCGGCACCGCCGATCAGCAATGCGGATGAGATCGAATAAACGTAACGCACTGGCTTCACGTCCTCTTGTTCCTCTAGTTGCGGCGCTTCCGGCGCCCGTTCAGTCCCCGTAGCCATAGAAGCGGACGGGCCTGAACATGAATTGAATGACAAGCGTAATCGCTCTGCAAGAGACCGATCAGCGCCCTCCCTGGAATTGTCTCAGGTAATCATTGTCGGGCGACAGGATGATCGAGCGTTCGCTTTCGTTCGAGTCGAAAGTCGCGACATAGCTCTGCATCGCCCGGTAGAAATCGTAGAATTGCGGGTCCTTGCCATAGGCTTCGGCGTAGATTCTCGATGCCTCTGCCTGGGCTTCGGCCTGGATAATCCGCGCGTCGCGGCGACCCTGCGCCCTGATCGTTTCGGCCTCCGCCTCACGATCCGAACGCATCCGCGCGAAGGCCGCGTCGAGCGGCGCCCCGTCGGGCAGGTCGGCGCGCTTGATCCTGACATCGAGCACCTGCGCGCCATATTGGCGCGCGCGATTGTCGAGCTGGCCGCGGATGTTGACCATCGCATTGCCGCGCTCGGCGGTCAGCAGCGATGCGAAACTGCGCCGGCCCAGTTCCTGCCTCACGACCGAGCTGAGGATCGGTGCGAGCTGGGTGGCGACGTTTTCCTCGGAACCCGCGTTCTCGACCATTCGCACCGGGTCGATGATCCGGAAGCGGGCATAGGCATCGACCAGCAGGCGCTGCTGGTCGCTGGTGAGCACTTCCTGTTGGGTCATGTCGAGATCCATGATCCGGCGATCGATCAGCTGCACCTGCTCGTAAAACGGAACATGGAAAATGATCCCGGCCCCGGTCTCGCCGAACGGCGTATCCGGGTCGAACTTGTTGGCCGTGCGCACCGGTTCGCCGGCCTGGATGATGACCGCCTGCTGCGTTTCGGGTACGATCGCCATGCTGGCGAACAGGCCGACGATCGCGACCGCCACAATAGCGATGATTGCCTTGAAGTTGCCCATGCTATTGGCCCTCCGTGCTGCTTTGCTGCGCGCGGCGGCGCAATTCAGGGAGCGGCAGGTACGGTGTTACCCCATCGGCCTCGATGATTGTCATGTCGGTCTTGCTAAGGATCGTTTCCATGGTCTCGTAATAAAGCCGGCGACGGGTGACTTCCGGGGCCAGCCGGTATTGTTCGTAGATTTCGTCGAAGGCCGCGGCCTCGCCCTGCGCCTGTGCCAGGACCTGCTGCGAATAGCGCCGCGCTTCGTTGATACTGCGCTGGGCCTGCTGTTCGGCCGCCGAGACCTGGCGGAACGCCTCGATCACCGATTCGGGCGGGTCGGTCTTGACGACCTCGACGCCCTGCACCGCGACTCCCGAACGATAGCCGTCGAGGATCGCCTGCATCCGTTGATGCACACCGAGCTCGATTTGAGCGCGGCCCGCGCCCGAGACCACGCTGTCGAGATCCTGTTCGGCCACCGATTGCCGCATGGCGCTTTCGGCCGCTTCCTGGACCGTCTCCTCGGGCTTTGCCAGGCGATAGCGGAACAGCTGCAAATCCTTGATGCTCCAGCGGACCAGGTATGAGACATCGACCAGGTTCTGGTCGCCGGTCAGGATCAGCTTCTGCGAACTGTTGTCGGGAATTTCGAGCCGACGAATCTCGCTGACATTCTCGATATCGACCGACTGGATCGGCCAGGGAGCCGTGAAATTGAGCCCGGGATTGAGCGTTCGGCTGTATTTGCTGCCGAGCCAGGCGACGAGGCCCTGTTCGCGCGCGCCGACCACGTGGACACTGGTCAGGCCGACCCACAGCAGCGCGATCCCGCCCAGGATCGCCGGCAGCCAGCTGCGCCCGTCGGGGCGCCGCGGCAGGGTGAAGCGCGGTCCGCCGGTGCCGCCGCCGCGTCCCCGCCTTGGGCCTTCCGGCCCGCGACTCCTGAAAATGTCTTCGATGCTGGCCGAGCGGCGGCCCCTTTCATCCGCTCCGCCTCCGCCGGGAAGCCAGGGATTGCGCGGGCCGCGCGGCTTTTCGCCGTCGCCCTCGCCGGACGATGCTTCCCCGCCTTCGCCGCCTTCGTCATTCCCCTTCGGGCCGCCGCCCCAGGGGTTCTTCTTGCCCGCCATCGCGAGCCCGATCCGTTCGATAAATCCGCCCAATCGTTCCATGGAGCCACTTATAGGCATCAAACGAGGGAAAAACAGGGTGTCGTGCGCGATTTTCCTTCAACCCGCGCCAGCAATCGCTAACTGGGCTGCCATGAGTGACACAGATGCGTTGAAACAGAGGCTTCCGGAAAAGGCGCTGGAGCGCCTGCAATCGATCCGGCTGGCGGACGGAGTGGCGACGCTGGTGTTCGACGTCGGCGGGCTCGACCGGCCGGCGCGCGAGCGGATGGAAGTGGCCGTGCGCGACACGCTGCGCGACGCCGAGGGCGTTTCGGAAGTGCGCGTGGCAATGATGGCGAACAAGGTGGCGCGGCGCCTGATCGCGATCGGATCGGGCAAGGGGGGCGTGGGCAAGTCGACGCTCACCGCCAACCTTGCGGCAGCGCTGGCGAAGCAGGGGCGCAAGGTCGGGATCGTCGATGCCGATATTTACGGCCCGTCGCAGCCCAAGCTGCTCGCCAACGAGGATGCGCGCCCGCAGGTAGCCGACAAGAAGCTCGTGCCGGTTCCCAGCGCGATCGGAGTGCCGGTGCTGTCGATGGGCCACCTTGTCGAGCATGGCCAGGCGATTGCCTGGCGCGGCCCGATGGCCGGCAATGCACTGGCCCAGCTGGTCGACGCGGAATGGGGCGATGTCGATACGTTGCTGGTCGATATGCCGCCCGGCACCGGCGACGTGCAGCTGACGATGCTGCAGAAGTTCAAGCCCGCCGGGGCGATCATCGTGTCGACCCCGCAGGACCTTTCGCTGATCGATGCCACCCGCGCGATGAACCTGTTCGAACAGGGCGGGGTGCCGATTATCGGGATCGTCGAGAACATGGCGGGATACCGGTGTCCCCATTGCGGCGAAGTGAGCGACCCGTTCGGCGCCGGCGGGGCGGAAGCGATTGCCGGGCAGAAAGGCGTCGCCTTTCTCGGGCGGGTGCCGCTGGCACTCGAAATCCGCGAGGCGAGCGATGCCGGCGCTCCGCCCGCGGCCGGCGACGGCCCTTCGGCACAAGCATTCGTGGATATCGCCGCGCGGCTGGCCGACTGGCTCGACAAGCGCGCGGGATAGTCCCAAGCTGCCGCCGCCATGCATGTAACGCGCAGGGGATTGCTGGTCGGAGCGGCGGTGGGCGGCGGGCTCGTCGTCGCCTGGGCATTGCGCAGTCCGCGGTTTGCGGTTCCCCTGACTCCGGGCGAGGGCGAAGCGGCCTTCGGCGCCTGGCTCAAGATCGGGCGCGACGGGGTGGTAACGGTGGCCGTGCCCCAGCTCGAAATGGGCCAGGGCGTCAGCACCGTCCTGCCGCAAGTGGTGGCGATGGAACTGGGCGCGGACTGGCGGCAGGTCGCGGTCGAGCCCGCGCCGGTCAGCGGGGCCTATGCCAATATCCCGCTGGCTGCCCGTTGGGCGCCGCTGTGGGAGCCGTTGCTGCCGTTCATGGCCGACGACGAAGGCGACCTGATGGTCCGGCGCTTCGCCCAGTCGAGCACTTTCACCGCCACCGCCGACGGCACTTCGCTCGCGGCCTATGAGATGCCCTGCCGCGAAGCCGCAGCGAGCGCCCGGGCGATGCTGGCGATGGCCGCGGCCGAGCGGTTCGGCGTTTCGTGGGAGGAATGCCACGCGCAGGACGGCTTCATCATGCATGGCGAATCGCTGATCAGCTTCGGCGAGCTGGCGATCGCGGCCGCGCAATACTCGCCGCCCGATCCGCCTCCGCTCCTGCCGACCCCGCCGGAGGAGGTCCCCAGCGAACTCGGGGCCGAAAGCCCGATTTTCTACCCGCGGCTCGACCTGCCGGCCAAGATCGACGGGACTTACCAGTTCGCGGGCGATGTCCGCCTCCCGGGGATGGTCTACGCCGCGATCCGGCATGGTCCGCTGGACCGGGCGGAATTGGTCGAATTCGATGCCGCGGGAGCCGAAAGTGTCCGGGAGATCGTGGGCGTGGTCCAGGGCAAGCGCTGGCTTGCGGCGGTTGCCACCAATTGGTGGGCGGCCGAACGCGCGCTCGACCGCATGGGGGCGATCTTCCGCCTGGATAACCCGGTTGACAGCAATACCATCGCCCAGGCGCTCGATCTGGCGCTGGCCGAAGGAGAAGCGCAGCGGATCGTCACCCGCGGCGAGGGCAATTCCGGGCTGGTCGAACCGTCGCTGATCTCGCGCTACGATATCGCACCGGCCCAACATGCCACGCTCGAGACCGCGAGTGCCACCGCCCGGCTGGAGGACGGCAAGCTCGAACTGTGGCTGGCCAGCCAGGCGCCCGAACTGGCGCGCGAGGCGGTCGCCAGCGCGCTTGGCATGGCCGATCGCGATGTCGTCCTCTATCCGATGCCCGCGGGCGGCAGTTTCGACCGGCGGCTCGAACACGATCACGCGATCGAGGTTGCGCTGATCGCGCGCGAGATCGGCCGTCCGGTCCAGCTGGTCTGGTCGCGCTGGCAGGAATTTCTGGCCGGACGGCCGCGCGCGCCAGTTGCGGCGGAACTGGTCGCGGTCACCGGCGAAGGCGGCTATCTCGGCACCTTGAGCGCGCGGATCGCGGTTCCGGCGACCGCCCGGGAATTCGGCCATCGCCTGTTCGGCAACAAGACGAGCTGGGCGGCGATCGAGGAAAGCGCGGGTGAAGGCGATGCCCTGGCAGTCGAGGGTGCGGATCCGCCCTATTCGATCCCCAATGTCGCGGTCGACCATGTGCCCGCGCGGCTCGGCCTGCCGACGGGGCGCATGCGCGGCAATGCCCATGGCTACACCGCGTTCTTCACCGAATCCTTCATCGACGAGGTCGCGCTTGCCAACGGGCGCGAGCCGCTCTCCTATCGCATGGAGATGCTCGGCGACGATCTGCGGCTGGCCGAATGCCTGCAGCGGGTTGCGCGGCTGGCGAACTGGGACGGCGGGCTCGACCAGAGCGGGCAGGGCGTGGCGTGCCACCGGATCGGCGACGCCGAAACGGGTGGGCGGATCGCGGCGATTGCCACGGCGCGCCCCGGCGAGGGCGGCGTTACCGTCGAGCGGATCGTGGCGGTCGCCGATATCGGGAGGATCGTCAATCTCGACATTGCCCGCCAGCAGATCGAAGGCGGGTTGGTGTTCGGAATCGGCCTCGCGCTCGGATCGAGCGTCGAGTTCGCCAGCGGCCTGCCGACGATCGACCGGCTCGCCGCGCTCAACCTTCCCGCCCTCAAGACCTGCCCCGCGATCGAGGTCGAATTCATTGCCAGCGACGCCGCGCCGTTCGATCCCGGCGAACTGGGCGCGGCGGTGGCGGCCCCGGCGATTGCCAATGCGCTGCATTCGGCGACCGGGCTTCGCCTGCGCAGCCTGCCGCTGCTATCGGACGGACTATGACCTACCAGGCACAACAGCTCCCCGAAGGCCATCGGCCGGTTGCGACCGGCGGGATCGGCGTGCTGCTGGTCAATCTCGGCACTCCGGAAGCGCCGACGCCAGGCGCGGTCAGGAAATATCTCGCGCAATTCCTGTCCGATCCGCGCGTGGTCGAAATACCGCAGATCGCCTGGCAACCGATCCTGCGCGGGATCATCCTCAACACGCGGCCGAAGAAATCGGCCCACGCCTATGCCCAGGTCTGGACCGAGCAAGGCTCGCCGCTGGCGGTGATTACCGCCCGCCAGGCCGCGGACCTGCAGCAAAGGCTGGGCGATACCGTCCACGTCCGCTGGGCGATGCGCTATGGCAATCCTTCGATCGGCAGTGGGATCGATGCGCTGATGGAGCTGGGCTGCGAGCGGATCCTGGTCGCGCCGCTCTATCCGCAATATTCGGCGGCCACCAATGCCAGCGTGATGGATGCGCTGGGAGAAAAGCTTGCCGCATTGCGCTTCCAGCCGGCAATCCGCACCCTGCCACCCTATTACGACGATCCGGCCTATATCGCGGCGCTGGCGAAGGATATCGGCGCGCAGCTCGACGCGCTGGCGTTCGATCCCGAGGTGCTGCTGCTGTCGTTCCACGGCATGCCCGAGCGGACGCTGCAGCTGGGCGATCCGTATCATTGCCATTGCCGGAAGACCGGGCGGCTGCTCGCCGAAGCGCTCAAACGCCATGGCCTGCGAATCGAAGTGACCTTTCAGTCGCGTTTCGGGCGCGCCCGATGGCTCGAACCGGCGACCGATGCGGTGCTGGCCCAGGAGGCCGGGGCCGGGACCAAACGGCTGGCGATCGCCGCGCCGGGGTTTTCGGCCGATTGCCTCGAGACGCTCGAAGAGCTGGCGATCAGGGGCAAGGAGCAATTCCTCGAAGCGGGCGGGGAGCAATTTGCCGCTTTGTCCTGTCTCAATGCCGGCGAAGCGGGTATGGAGATGCTGGAATCGCTGGTGCGACGCGAATTGTCCGGCTGGGTTTGAGCGGCGAAAGGAGAACTGACAATGATGCGCATGTTTGGAGCGGGGATGCTGGCCGCCGGCCTGCTGGTTTCTGCCTGCTCGCAACCGGAAGCCGTTGCTCCGCTGGACGGCACATGGGCCCTCGACGGCGCTCAATCCACGCTCGGCTTCACCACCGTCAAGAACGGGGCGATTGCCGAGGCACATTCGTTCAGTGCGCTGAGCGGCTCGGTCGGGGCCGACGGCGCGGCCAGCCTGACGATCGACCTTGCCTCGATCGCGACCAATATCGATATTCGCGACGAGCGGATGCGCGAATTCCTGTTCGAAACCGGTACATTCCCCTCGGCAACTGCCACGGCGCAGCTCGATCCGGCTGCCTTCGCCAATCTGGCGGTCGGCGAAAGCGCGACCAGTCCGGTCAGCGCAACGCTCGACCTGCACGGGGCCCAGCAGGCGGTCGACGCCGAGCTCACGGTGACCCGGATTTCAGCCGACAAGGTGAAGGTCGAAACAGCGGCGCCGGTCATCGTCGATGCCGCCGCGTTCGGGCTCGATGCCGGCGTGGCCAAACTCCAGGAATTGGCCGGGCTCGACAGCATCACACCGCAGGTGCCGGTCAGTTTCTCGCTGGTGTTCGGGAAGGCCGAATAGGCAGTCGTTTCCATCCGGGGACGGTTTCGTTCGCCGGGCGAGTGCCAGGGACGGGAGCGGGCCGGCCATCTGAGCCGACCGGACCGGCGTGGCGCAATCGGTGTTGCCCGTCCACCAGGTATCTCGCCAGCAGCACTGCAATGCCCGTCACGGCGAGACCGACGGGAATGTCGACCAGGTAGTGCCAACGCGTGGCGATGGCCTCGTTGACGATGAACAGGAACAACGGAACGTAAACCCACAGCAGGTAACGCTCCTTGCTCCAGGCGTAGTAGAGGAACACGCCCGACGACGCGACATGGAGCGACGGCATGGCCGCCAGACCTGCCGCCAGATGATCCGGTCCGTGAGCCGTGAACCACACCGGGCCACCGGCCAACGAGGCGCGATGGACCCCCAGCATGTGGATTTGCCGCGCGGTTTCGACACTGTTGGTCCCGATGTCGTAAATGAACGGTCCAAGTGCCGGCATGACGAGATAGCCGAGGCCGCCGATCATGTGGACCAGCATCGAAGCCAGCACGACCTTGCGCAGGTCGCAATACGATCGGTTGCCGTGGATGATAATGCTGGTGGCGAACATCGCGAGGAACAGAAACAGGTAAAAATGTTCGATCGGCAAGCCGGTCCCGGTGAGACCTACATGGATAGCCTCAGCGCCTGTGACGATCGGATAGAACGCCCGATCGATGGCCCAGAAAACGGCATCGAAACTGCCGGGATTGATGGTGTGGATGCCGAGTTTGACATTGAAGTGCACGATCAGGATCGCGACATAGGCCGACACGGCAGTGGTCACGTATAGCGGATGAGTCGCACGGCTGCGGAGGGAAACGAATATCATTGTGCCGGCCAGGATGCTTAGCGGCACCAGATTGCTCATACCGGTAAACTCAAGGGTGTCGGAATCCGGCAGTACCAGCGGAAGACTGGCGGCCCAGCATATCGCAATGCAGACAATCACATAGGCCGTAGCCAGCGACACCTCCACGAGCAGCGGCTTCGCGAGCCGCGCGGATTCGGCCGGAGGCTTGGCGGCAGCAAATGTTTCGGGAAGCGGTTCTACCGGCTTTCCGACAGCGCCAGCGTCGAGCTCATTCTTGAGGTAGATGGGATTGGCTCCTCGGTGGCAATTGCCGACTGCAACTGGGCGACCGTAATCTGTGTTCGACAACGCCAGTGGGGCGTCTGACAATGATTTGACCTTGGTGCAACTGCAAAGAATCGCGTCCCGGTTCCGGATTGGGACGGCGGAAGCCGGGATGTAAGGCCAACGGCGAAGTCAGAAATCGATCGCGATCCCGTTCTTCACCCAGTCGCCATAGCGGGTCGGGCTGAGGCCGTCGGGGTCTTCGCCGGCGCCGGGGGCGGCGGCCCTGGGTGCGGGCGCGCTGTCCCAATGTGCGGGCTTCTTGAAGGAGAGTGGCCGTTTGCCGCTGCGCTTGGTCATCGGCGCAAGATGGCCTTGCTGGCGCGCAAAGGCAATCGCCCCTAGAGGCGGGTCATGGCCGATATTCCCGGACTTGCCGCACGCCGCGCGGCGCTGAAGCTGACCGATGCGGTCCTGCGCCGGGGCGAGACGCTCGACCAGGCCGCGGCTGGCGCGTTGCAGGGCGTGAAGGGCGATTCGGATCGGGCGCTGGCCCGCGCGATTGCCGGGGAGACCCTTCGCTGGCTGGTCGATCTCGATGCGCTGATCGATAGCGCCACGAAGAAACGCCTGGCCGACGATGCCAAGCCGCGCGCGGTGCTCAGGCTGATGCTGGCGCAATGGCTCAGGCTGGACACGCCGCCGCATGCAGTGATCGCGACCTGCCTGCCGCTGCTGGCGGGCGGTCCGCGGCGGCTGGCGCATGGCGTGTTCGGGGCGCTGGCCAGGAAGGGCGTGATGCTGCCGGACTATCCGACGCTGCCCGATGCCGTCCGCTTGCGCTGGGGCGAGCGGGCCGAAGCGATCGCCAGGGGACTCGCGGTGCCGCCGCCGCTCGACCTGACTCTGCGCGATGCGGGCGAGACCGAACGCTGGGCGGATGAACTCGACGGAACCTCGCTGATGCCGGGCCATGTGCGCCTGCAGCGCGGCGCGCCGGTCGAAGCCCTGCCCGGCTTCGACGAAGGGGCCTGGTGGGTGCAGGACCTCGCCGCTTCGCTCCCGGCGCGACTGCTGGGCGCAGGCAATGGCAGGCGCGCGCTCGACCTGTGCGCGGCGCCGGGAGGCAAGACCTTGCAGCTCGCCGCCGCCGGTTGGGAGGTGACCGCTCTCGATATCAGCGCGCAACGGATGGAGCGGGTGCGCGAAAACCTCGCCCGCACCGGGCTGATTGCCGAATTGGAGGTTGCCGACGCTCTCGAATGGAAGCCGGCGAACGCTTACGACGCGGTCCTGCTCGATGCGCCCTGCAGCGCGACCGGAACCTGCCGCCGCCATCCCGATGTGCTCCACCGGATCGGGCCACGCCAGATCGGCGAGATGGCCGAGCTGCAATCAGCGCTGATCGAGCGGGCAATTGGCTGGCTGAAACCGGGCGGGCTTTTCGTCTATGCGGTCTGTTCGCTCGAAAGCGAGGAAGGCGAGGAACAGGCGGCGAGGATTCCGCTCGCAACCGTGCCGGTTGCGCCTTCGGAGCTGCCTTCCGGCCTCCCGCTCACCCCGCAAGGTTGGGTGCGGACCGGTCCGGGAATGCTGCTGCAAGAAGGCGGGCTGGACGGGTTCTTCATCGGCCGCTTCCAAGCAAATCCATGATTTTACATGGTTAATGAAACGTTACCTCAAGTTGACTTTACCTTTTCGGCAAAGCTCTTGCGCAGCTTCAGCAGCTTGGGCGGGATGACCGCGAGGCAGTATGGGTTCCGCTGGCCGTCGCCTTCCCAATATTCCTGGTGGTAATCCTCGGCCGGATACCACTCGGCCGGTCCCTCGATCGTGGTCACGGCCCGCTGGCCGGGGTGCTCCGCGTTCCAGCGCGCGATCGCGGTCTCGGCCGCCTCGCGCTGGGCCTCGTCGAGCGGGAAAATCGCACTGCGATACTGGGTTCCAACGTCGTTTCCCTGGCGGTTGAGCTGGGTCGGATCATGCGTGCCCATGAACACGTCGAGAATGTCGCCATAAGAGATTGCATCGGGGTCGAATACGACCCGGATCGCCTCCGCATGGCCGGTGCTGCCCGAGCAGACCTGCTTGTAGGTCGGGTCCGGCACATGGCCGCCGATATATCCGCTTTCGACCTCGCTCACGCCGATCACGTCGCGGAACACCGCTTCGGTGCACCAGAAGCATCCGCCTGCCACGATCGCGGTCTCGGACTTGCCCATGTCGCCTGCTCCATTGTTGCGATTCCAGATAGGCATGCGCTTGCCTCTTGTCATCGCGCGGCATGCCAATAGACTATCGCATGGACGGGTGACGGACCCCAAGGGAGAGTTTCATGCGCAAGTTTATCGGTTTGGCGGCGATTGCGGCGGTTGCCATGGCAGGCCCCGCGCTCGCCCAGCAGGACGATGGAAGGGAAATCCTCAATCGCGTCCTCCAGTCGATCCTTGGCCCCGAACCGACGCCGACTCCCGCGCCCGGCACGCCCGAATACCAGCAAGGCACACGGATCGAGCAGGTCCTCGCCCATCCCCGCCGCGACGCGGACCGCGCGCGCGACCGCTACCGCCATCCCGAGGAAACCCTGCGGTTCTTCCAGGTAGAGCCGGGCATGACGGTGGTCGACTACATGCCGGCGGACGGCTGGTATTCGCGCATCCTCATTCCCTATCTTGGCGAGCAGGGAACCTATATCGGTCTCAATCCCGAACTGGTCGGCGATTTCGGGCCCTATTGGGACATGTACCGCAACGCCCCCACCCGCATTCCCGCCGATGCCAGGCAGTGGGTCGGGAACGAGGGAGCCAATGTCTTCGGGGCCAATACCGACGAGATCCCGAGCTGGATGAACGGCCGCGCGGATCGTTTCCTGATCTTCCGCGAAATCCACAATATGCGGCGCTTCGGCTGGTTGCACGATTCACTGCTCGCGGCGAGAACCATGTTGAAGGCTGACGGTCTGTTGGGAGTGGTGCAGCACCGCGCCCGCGCGAACGCTCCGGCCAGCTATACGTTGGGCGACAACGGCTACCAGCGCGAGGAAGACGTGGTCGCGCTGTTCCATGCCTATGGTTTCGAACTGGTCTCGCGCAGCGAAATCAACGCCAACCCGAACGATCCGGCCAATTGGGAAGGCGGGGTCTGGGCCTTGCCGCCGAGCCTGCGCGGCGCCGACACGCAGGCCGAACGCGATCGCCGCACCGCGATCGGCGAAAGCGACCGGATGACGTTGCTGTTCCGCAAGCGCCCCTGATCCGCCTCGGCATTATTGACGGATAGACTCGCACCCGGCGGCGTAATATTGGCCGTGCATGGCAAGGATAACTGTCGCCGCCCTGCAACTTGCGCTTGGTTCTTCCGACGAGCGCGAAAATATTGCCGCGGTTTCTTCACTGGTCGAAGAGGCAGCCGGCAAGGGTGCGCAAATCATCCAGCCGCCGGAACTTTTTTCGGGTCCCTATTTCTGCAAGCACGAAGACGACTCGTTCTTTGCGCTGGCCCGTCCGACGAAGGAACACCCTTCGGTGCTGGCGATGCAGGGCCTCGCGAAGTCGCTCGGGGTCGCGATCCCGACCAGCTTTTTCGAACGCGACGGCCAGCATTATTACAACACGCTGGCGATGATTGGCACCGATGGCGAAATTCTCGGCACCTATCGCAAGAGCCACATCCCCGACGGGCCGGGCTACGAGGAAAAGTTCTATTTCCGCCCCGGCAATGACGGGTTCAAGGTGTGGGATGTGTGCGGGGCCCGGATCGGGGTCGGGATCTGCTGGGACCAGTGGTATCCCGAATGCGCCCGGGTGATGGCGCTGAACGGCGCGGAAGTGCTGTTCTATCCCACCGCGATCGGTTCGGAACCGCACGATTCCGAGATGGATACCAGCCGGATGTGGCGCCGCGCGATGATCGGCCATGCCGTGTCGAACTGCATGCCGGTGGTCGCCGCGAACCGGATCGGCGTGGAAGACGGGCAGGCGTTTTACGGCCACAGTTTCGTCGCCAACGAGTGGGGCGACCTGGTTGCCGAATTCGGGGCCGGGGAAAGCGGCGTCCTCCTTGCCGCGCTCGATCTCGAGGCAGCGCGGCGGCACCGGGCCGGCATGGGCTTCTTCCGCGACCGCCGTCCGCAGCTCTACAGCCGGGTCGCCGAGGACATCTGAGCGGCGATGGCCAGGCATCGCTACCTGATCGCCCTTGGCTCGAACAAGCGGCACCACAAATTCGGCCGTCCGCGCCAGGTCATGGGCCAGGCGATGATCGAGCTGGACCAGGCGGGCGTCAGGGCGCTCAAGGTCGGGCCGCTGGTGTTCAGCGACCCGCTCGGCCCTTCGTACCGCAAATATGCCAATAGCGTCGCGGTGGTCGGCACCAGCCTCGAACCCGAGGAACTGCTGGGCCTGATCAAGCGGATCGAGCGGCAATTCGGGCGGCGGCCCGGCGGGCAGCGCTGGGGATCGCGAGTCATCGATCTCGACATCGTGCTGTGGGATGGCGGGCCGTTTGTTTCGAAGGGTCTCGTCATTCCGCATCCTCGCTTTCGCACCCGCGCCTTCGTTCTGGGGCCTGCGGCCGAGGCGGCACCCGATTGGCGCGATCCGGTGAGCGGGCTGAGCCTCCGCCAGCTCAATGCGCGCTTGACCGCCCGCCGCCCCCTCCCTAGGTGAGCGCCCTCGCCAGATCGCGTATTCGGGCCCTTAGCTCAGTCGGTAGAGCAACTGACTTTTAATCAGTAGGTCGCTGGTTCGAATCCAGCAGGGCTCACCATTCTTGCTGCGCCGCGCTGTCGAACCAGCTTCCTTGCTAGTCGCATCGACGAGCGATACTCCCGTGGTTCGAATCCAGCAGGGCTTACCATCTGTTCCGGCAGCTTGCCGACGTGCTAGTTACGCTCGACCATGGCCGAACCGCAAACCGCCCCTGCCAAATACCGGACGCGCAAGAAGCCGCGCTGGGGTTTGCTGGTGCTGGTCGTGCTGGGTCATGTGCTTGCGCTGATCGGGCTGGTCCATGTCTTCGCCCCAAGATTCGCAGCGGCGACGAGGGAAGAGATCCTCGTGGTGTTCGACCGGGTCGTGGCGATCACCGTGCCCGAAGACCCGCCCGCACCCTCGCCCGATGAAGGCGCGGCTGCCGAAGAAGGGCGAGAGGCGAGTGCGCGCGAAGTCTCCGCGCCCATTGTGCCGGTGCCGGCCAGGCCCGTGGTGGCGCCGCCGGTCTCGTCGACCGGCACGGAGGCGAATTCGGGCGCAGCCGATGCCGGCGCGGGCACCGGCGCAGGCGGCGATGGCACCGGTACGGGTAGCGGCAATGCGGGCACCGGCCCCGGCGCGGGTTGCGGCATCTCGTCGCGCCCGGTGAAGATCGCGGGCGATATCCGCTCGGCCTCGGACTTCCCGATTCCGCCGGGCGGGCGGCAGGCGCGCTTCGGCACTTCGGTGACGATCGCACTCACGGTCGCGCGCGACGGCCGCCCCACCTCCTGCCGAATCCATACGCCCAGCCCGTTCCCCGAGACCGACCAGCGGACCTGCGAGCTGGCGATGCAGCGCTTCCGCTTCTGCCCGGCAACGGATGCGCAGGGCAATGCCGTGGTCGGCACCTATGGCTGGCGCCAGGAATTCAGGGAAGCGCAGTAGGCCGCCAAGTAAGCGGGTAGAAATTCCTGCCTGGCATATTGCCACCCTGTTTTTGGCGGGCAGCAATGGCTAAGGTTGCGATATGAACCTGGTTCATCCGGTGATCCTGTGCGGGGGAGGGGGCACGCGGCTGTGGCCGCGCAGCCGCCGCGCCTGCCCCAAGCCTTTCCTGCCGCTGCTGGGCGAACAGACGATGTTCGAAGCCACCATCGCGCGTTGCAGCGAGCCGGCACTGTTCGCCGACCCGCTGGTGGTGACGGGCGAACCCTGTCGCGAACTGGTCTTGGCCCAGCTTTCGCCTGCCGCCAATGCGCGGCTGGTGGTCGAACCAGCGGCCAGGAACACCGCCCCGGCCGTCGCGCTGGCGGCAAACCTGCTCCCGCCCGATGCGATCATGTTGGTCTGCCCGAGCGACCACCATATCGCGGATGTGGCGGCTTTCCATGAAGCCACGCGCAAGGCCGCGCAGCTGGCAGCGGACGGGATGCACGTCTGCTACGGGATCACCGCGACCCGCCCCGAGACCGGCTATGGTTACGTCGAGCGCGGCGAGGCCCTGGGGCCGGGATTCAAGGTTGTCCGCTTTATCGAAAAGCCGCCCTTGGCCGAGGCCGAAGCCTATCTCGCCGCCGGGACCTTCAGCTGGAACGGGGGGATCTTCGCCTTTCGCGCCGGGGCCCTGCTTGAAGAGCTGGCCGCGCAACGGCCGGAAATGGCCGCTGCGGTGGCCGCCTCGGTTGCGGGCGGGAAAGAGATCGAAGGCGTGTTCCACCCCGATCCCGGCCCGTTCGCGGAGATCGCCGGGGAATCGGTCGACTATGCAGTGATGGAAGGCACGGCGCACGCGGCGATGGTCGAGGCCGACATGGGCTGGTCCGATATCGGCAATTGGCAGAGCCTGCGCGATGCGCGCTCCAGCGAGACGCACGGAGCCGACGCCGAAGGCAATGTGGTGCGCGGACGGGCCGACCTGCTGGATTGCCGCAAGGTGATGGTCGACAGCGACGGCCCCCGGGTTTCGGTGGTCGGGCTGGAAGATGTGATCGTGGTGGTCGATGGCGACGAGGTGCTGGTGACGAGCGCCTCCGGCGCGGCCAATGTCGGCAAGCTCAGGGGGCCGAACGAAGCATGAGCGCGCTCTTGCCCGTCCGCACGGTCGAGAAGCCCTGGGGCGTCGAGGTGCCGCCCGAGCCTTTCACCGCCGATGCGGGCAAGAAGATCGGCGAAATCTGGTTCGAGCCGCCGCCCGAACTGGCGACGCTGCTCGTCAAATACATTTTCACCAGCGAGAAGCTCTCGGTCCAGGTCCATCCGGGTGGGGACGGCGGCAAGGAGGAATGCTGGCTGGTGATCGATGCAGAACCGGGCGCGACGCTGGGGATCGGGTTCAAGCAACCGCTCGACAGCGAGGCGATGCGCGCAGCCGCGCTCGATGGATCGATCGAGCACCTGCTCGAATGGCACCAGGTGCGGCCGGGCGATTTCTTCTACATTCCCGCCGGCACGGTCCACGCGATCGGTGCGGGGGTGAGCGTGATCGAAGTCCAGCAGAACGCCGACATCACCTACCGCCTGTACGATTACGGGCGCCCACGCGAGCTTCATCTCGACGAAGGACTGGCGGTCGCCAAGGGCGCGCCGCATGATTCGTCCCTGCGTTCGCACCTGCCCGAGCACGGCTCGCTGGTGCTGCTCGACGGGCCGCATTTCCGGCTCGACCGGGTCGATGGCACGATCGCCGGCTCGCCCGCCGAGCGCTACCGGGGCCCATTGCTGGTGATCCCGGTGGAAGGCGAAGCGAGTGTCGCCGGGACCAGCGTCGCGCCGGGCGAATGCGCGATGGCGCTTTCGCTCGACGAAGTGCGGCTCGCCGAAGACGGGCAATGCCTGCTTGCGCAGCCCTGCCGGTCCGAAGCATAGGGGCGGACGATGATAGCCCAGACGATCCAGTTGGCCCTCGCCCCGGTATTCGTGCTGGTGGCGATTGGCAACATCATGAACATCCTCTCGTCACGGCTCGGGCGGATCGTCGACCGTTCGCGCAGATTGCAGGAGCTCCACAAGGCGACCGAAGGCGACGAGCACGATATAGTGGTCCGCGAGATCCGGCTGATCGATCGCCGGATCGCACTGGTCGGCCGGGCGCTGCTGCTGCTGGTGCTGAGCGGGCTCACGATCGGCCTGACCGTGGCGCTGCTATTCCTCGAGGAAGTGATCGACGTCGATTTGCAGCATATCGCGGCGGGGACCTTTATCTTCGCGATCGGCCTGCTGATGACTGCACTGCTGCTGTTCCTTATGGAAACCCGCGCGGCGACCGCGGCCCTGCGGATTCCCGAGGAATATCTCGAGACCCACCGGAAGCT
>NZ_DBNHSF010000198.1:0-2662 GCF_057143545.1 Candidatus Andeanibacterium sp. | reverse complement strand
ACCTTGCGGCTCAGCCGGTCGATATCCTTCATGGTGAAATCGATTCCCGCCTCCTGCGCTGCGGCCAGCAGGTGCAGCACGGTGTTGGTCGAACCGCCCATCGCGATATCGAGGCTCATGGCGTTTTCGAAAGCCTCGAAACTGGCAATCGCACGCGGCAGGACGCTCTCGTCCTCCTCCTCGTAATAGCGCTTGGCCAGCGTGACGACCAGGCGGCCGGCGCGCTCGAACAGGCCCTGCCGGTCGGAATGGGTCGCCAATTGCGAGCCGTTGCCCGGGAGCGAAAGCCCGAGCGCCTCGGTCAGGCAGTTCATCGAATTGGCGGTGAACATGCCCGAGCACGAGCCGCAGGTCGGGCAGGCCGAACGTTCGATCTCGGCGACTTCCTCGTCGGTATAATGTTCATCGGCCGCGGCCACCATCGCATCGACCAGGTCGAGCGCGACCTCCTTGCCTTTCAGCACGACCTTGCCAGCCTCCATCGGCCCGCCCGAGACGAACACGCAGGGAATGTTGAGCCGCATCGCCGCGATCAGCATGCCCGGCGTGATCTTGTCGCAATTGGAGATGCAGACCATCGCATCGGCACAATGGGCGTTGACCATGTATTCGACGCTGTCGGCGATCAGCTCGCGGCTCGGCAGGCTGTAGAGCATGCCGTCATGTCCCATCGCGATCCCGTCATCGACCGCGATGGTGTTGAATTCCTTGGCCACGCCCCCGGCAGCCTCGATTTCGCGCGCGACCAGCTGGCCCAAATCCTTCAGATGGACATGGCCGGGCACGAACTGGGTGAAGGAATTGACCACCGCGATGATCGGCTTGCCGAAATCGCCGTCCTTCATGCCGGTCGCCCGCCACAAACCGCGCGCGCCGGCCATGTTGCGGCCATGGGTCGTGGTGCGGGAACGATAGGCAGGCATCAGTCGGGCTCCATTCGGGCTCGGAGGTGGATCGAACCGAGGCCCCTACTGTAACAGATTGCGATACCGAAGCGGAAACCGCAATTTGGCGGCACTAACCTGTCAGTTCGATTGCAACCGCGTTGCAGATGCGGTGCAGGCGCGCTGCCCATTCGTCCTGCATCTCCGGTGTCGCCAATCTATCCTGGCGAATCTCGATCCCGAAATAGGGCCGCCCTTCGCCCTCGGCATGGCGATCCATCGTATTGTTGAGGATTTTCCCCGAATAGGGCTCGTTATCGCCAACCACCAGGCCCTCGGTCTCGAGCAGCGGGATCGCGATCCGCGCGGCGCGGTCGTCATTATTGTAGAGCACCCCGCAATCCCATGGGCGCTCGCTATGCGGGTCGCTGTCGAGCTTGGGGGTGAAGCTGTGAAGCGACAGCAGCAGCGCTTGCGGCGTCTCGGAAAGTATCGCTTCCAAGCTGTTGTGATACGGCCAGTAAAAGCGATCAAGGCGCGCTTCGCGATCGGCCATGAAATTGCCGGGAATCTCCTTGCCGTCGCTGGCTTCGGGGACCGAGGAGAAATCGTGCGCTGCGCGGTTGAAGTCGCAGACGAGGCGGCTGACATTGCCAAGGAAGGCCGCGATGCCCGCATGCCTGGCGAGCCGTTCGGCCACCCCCTCGACCCCGAGGTCGAGCGCGATGTGCTGCTCCATCAGCGCCGGATCGAGCCCCAGTTCGATGTCCTCGGGAACGCGGTTGGAGGCATGGTCGGACACGACCAGGATCCCTCCGAAGCGCGGTTCTCCGACCAACCGCCATGCCTCATGAGTCATCTGATCCTGCCTTGCATCATCCACCAGTCGGGATGGGCCGCCTTAAGCGTTTCGAAGGCGGCGTCCAGCCGTTCCTGTGTCTCGAAGATCCCGAAACAGGTCGCGCCCGAGCCCGACATGCGCGCAAACCACGGCTGGGTATCGCGCAGATCCTTCAGAACCTCGCCGATCACCGGGCACAGTTCGATCGCCGGCAGTTCGAGATCGTTGCGCCCCTGCCACGCGGCCATGGTCGGATCGCCCGCGCCCAGCGGCCCGCGATCGACGCCGTCCCAGGCCTTGAAAACGTCGCGGGTCGAAAGCGCCATGCGCGGATTGACCAGCAGGACCGGCATCCCCGAAAAATCCGCCATGACCGGTTCGAGAATCTCCCCGATCCCCCTGCCATAGGCGGTCACGCTGGCCACACAGGCGGGGACGTCCGCTCCCAGTGCTAGGGCACGTTCGCACCAGTCGTCGGGCAGGCCGTGGAGCCGCTCGACCAGGCGGAACACCGCCCCGGCATCGGCCGAACCGCCGCCGAGGCCAGCGGCGACCGGCAGGTTCTTTTCCAGCGTGATCGAAAGGCCCTGCTGTCGCGGCAAGAAATTCAGTGCCTTGGAGACGATATTTGCGAGCGGATCGGAAATTTCGGAAGCGAATTCCCCTGATACCGTGACGCCATCCTGTTCGGCAATTTCGGCAACCAACACATCGCCCCGGTCGATGAACGCGAACAGCGTCTCGATTTCGTGATAGCCGTCCTCACGCCGCCTGCGAACATGCAGCGCAAGGTTGATCTTGGCGTAGGCGGTTTCGGTAGGCATCGGGACCTGCCTAGCGGATTCGACGGATACGTGCAGCCTGTTCCGAACTGCTTCCGAGATGCGGAAGCTCCCCGTGGCAGCCGATTTCTCCGGATTTGATCAACTCACGAAGG
>NZ_DBNHSF010000197.1:0-10353 GCF_057143545.1 Candidatus Andeanibacterium sp. | reverse complement strand
GGCCATCTCGACGTCGTTCCTCCGGGCGAAGGCTGGTCGAGCGGGCCGTTTGCGCCGGAACGGCGCGGCGACTTGCTGCACGGGCGCGGTGCGGTCGACATGAAGGGTGCGGTAGCGGCGATGGTCGCCGCCTTGCGCGAGATCCCGCAAGCTGCCGGAACGTCGAGCTTCATTATCACCGGCGACGAGGAAGGGCCGGCCGTTTACGGCACCCGCGCGCTGATCGAGCACATTCGCGCAATCGGCGAGATTCCCGACCTGTGCCTGGTCGGCGAACCGACGTCGGTCCATCGCCTGGGCGATACGATGAAGATCGGGCGAAGGGGATCGGTCAATATCTGGCTCGAAGTCGAGGGTAGCCAGGGCCATGTCGCCTATCCGCACCTTGCCGACAATCCGATCACGCCGCTGGTTTCGATGCTGGCCGAGCTCAACGCGCTCGAGCTCGACCAGGGGACCGAGTGGTTCCAGCCAAGCAATCTCGAAGTGACCGAGATCGAAGTCGGCAATCCGGCGCATAATGTCATTCCTGCAAAGGCGCGCGCGCGGATCTCGGTCCGCTTCAACGATCGTCACAGCGGCGCGGAGATCGCGCAGCTGGTGGCGGGAATCGCCGAGCGCCATGGCGGGACCGCGCATCCGGTGATCTCGGGCGAGCCCTTCCTCACGCCGCCGGGCAGGTTCTCCGACATGATCGCCAAGGCGGTCGAGCAGGAAACCGGCATCGTCCCCGAAGCTTCGACCAGCGGCGGGACATCGGATGCCCGCTTCCTCAAGGATTTGTGTCCGGTGATCGAGTTTGGGCTGTGCAACGCGACCATGCACAAGACGGACGAAGCGGTCGCCCTGGCCGATCTCGAGACGCTGGCGCGGATCTATCGCCGGATTGCGCTCGCGGCGCTCGCCTGACGCTTCGCCGGAGCCACCAGCTCCTTCGCCTTGAAGCCGCATTGTTCCACCACCGGGCAGCGCCAGCATTCGGGCCGCCTGGCCTTGCAAATGTAGCGGCCGAGCAGGATCAGCCAGTGGTGGGCGTGGCGACGGAACGGCTGCGGCACGCGCTTTTCCAGCAGTGCCTCGACCTTGTCCGGGGTCTTGCCCCTGGCGAGGCCGGTGCGGTTGCAGACGCGGAAGACATGGGTGTCGACCGCGAAGGTTTCCTGCCCGAAAGCGCAATTGAGCACCACATTGGCGGTCTTGCGCCCGACGCCGGGCAGGGCGGTGAGGGCATCGCGATCCTGCGGCACCAATCCGTCATGCTCGGCGACCAGCCTTTCCGACAGCGCGATCACGTTCTTCGCCTTCGAGTTGAACAGGCCGATCGTTTTGATGTGCCGCTTGAGGCCCTCCTCGCCGAGATCGACCATCTCCTGCGGAGACTTGACGCTGGCGAAGAGTGCGCGGGTCGCCTTGTTCACCCCGGCATCGGTCGCCTGGGCAGAGAGCACAACGGCCACGAGCAGCTGGTAGACATTGCCGAATTCGAGCTCGGTTTCGGGGGCGGGATCGAGTTCGGCGAGCAGGCGGAAGAACTCGAAAATCGCGTCACGGGTCACGCCGCGCCTCGTCCTCGGCGGTGTTCGCGCGCCGCTCCGCCTCGTCCGCCCGGCGTTCGAGTTTCTCGATCTGTTTCTTTACCGCAAGCTGGTGCTGCGCCTCGCGCTTCTTCTGCATCGAATCGGTGAAGGCCGCGGCCATGATGCCGGCCGGCATCGCTACCAGTGCCACCCCGCACAGCGCCACCCCTGCGCCCAGCACCTTGCCCAGCGGGGTAATCGGCGTGACGTCGCCGTAGCCGACCGTGGTCATGGTGATTACCGCCCACCACAGCGAGCGCAGCACGCTGCCGAATTCCTCGGGCTGGGCTTCGTGCTCGGCCCAGAACAGCGCCACCGCGCCGAGCAGGATCAGTACCCAGGCGAGCGAGATCGTGACGATCAGCTCGTAACGCCGGCCCCACACCGCCACCGAGATTTCCTCGATCGCATGGTTGAAGCGGGTGAATTTGGCGAGCGCGATGATTCGCAACAGCCGCAACAAGCGCAGCACCGCGACATCGGCGAAGAAGAACGGCAGAAGCGACGTCACGATCACCACCAGGTCGATGATCGCCAGCGGCGAAAAAACGAAGCGCAACCGCTTGGACCACGCGCTTCCCGGCCGCTCGGAATCCGCGATGCACCACACCCTGGCGAGATATTCGATGGTGAACACCACTCCGAAGGTGATCTCGAGCCCGATGATGAGGTCGTGATAGTGCTCCTGCACCATCGGTTCGGTCCCGGCGATCGAGACCGCCACCGCAGCCAGGATCACCACCACCAGGAAGAGATTGACCACCGAAAGCCGCCCGCTGTCGCCGGCGCCGACGAAGAGCTTGTGGTAGGTCGTCTCGCGCAGGCTCATTCGTCAGAGCCCCAGCACCTGGGGCATGGTGTAGCGCCCGGCTTCCCTGCCGATCAGCCATTCGGCGGCCCTCACCGCCCCCCTGGCAAAGATCATGCGGTTCTCGGCGCTGTGCGAAAGCGTGATTCGCTCTTCGTTCCCAGCCAGGATTACCGAATGGTCGCCGGCCACGGTCCCGCCGCGCAGCGAGGCAAATCCGATCGCACCGCGCTTGCGCAGATCGGATTTGATGCCGAAGCCGTTGCCGCGTCCGCGTTCGGCGGCCTGGGCAAGCTCGATCCCGCGTGCGCGGGCGACGGCCTCGCCCAGCAGCAGCGCCGTCCCCGAAGGGGCATCGGCCTTCATCCGGTGATGCATCTCGACGATCTCGATATCCCAGTCGTCGCCGAGCCGGCTGGCGGCCTCGCGCGCCAGGTGCGCGAGCAGGGTGATGCCGAGCGAGGTATTGCCGGTTTGCAGGATGGCGATCGCCCTGGCGGCATCGTCGATCGCGGTGTGATGGCCCTGGTCGAGACCGGTGGTTCCGATAACAATCGGAATGCCCGCGACCCTTGCAGCGCCGAGATTGGCGACCAGCGCACCGGGCGCGGAAAAGTCCACCAGCACATCGCTGGCGTTGGCGAGCGGTCCGACCGATCCGTCGCGGTCGACTCCGCCGGCCAGCTCGTGCCCCGTAGCTTCGATCGCCTGCCGCATCGCCTGGCCCATGCGCCCTTCGCTGCCGATGATTCCGATCCTTGCCACGTTTTCTCCCCGTCCGGGCCGAGCTTGTCGAAGCCCTGCACTTTCTTCAAGTAGAAGAACAGCCCTTCGACAGGCTCAGGGCAAACGGAAAATTGCATAATGGTCAAGAACATCGTGATTCTCACCGGCGCCGGGATCAGCGCCGAAAGCGGCCTGAGGACCTTTCGCGCGTCCGACGGATTGTGGGAGGATCACCGGGTCGAGGATGTCGCTTCGCCCGAGGGATTCCACCGCGATCCGGCGCTGGTCCAGCGCTTCTATGACGAGCGGCGGGTGCAGGTGCAGGCGGCCGAGCCCAATGCCGCGCATCTGGCGCTAGGCGCGCTCGACCGGGCCTGGGCCAGGGAGACGGGTCGCGAATTGCTGATCGTGACCCAGAATATCGATGATTTGCACGAGCGGGGCGGGGCGAGCCGGGTGCTGCACATGCATGGCGAAGCGCTCTCGGCCTGGTGCACCCACTGCGATGTGCGCCATCGCTGGACCGGGAATCTCTCCGGCGGTCCGCCCTGTCCCGCCTGCGGCGAGCGGGCCTTGCGTCCCGACATCGTCTGGTTCGGGGAAATGCCTTATCGCATGGGCGAGATCTTCCACGCGATTGCCCGGGCCGACCTGTTCGTCTCGATCGGCACTTCGGGCGCTGTCTATCCGGCGGCGGGCTTCGTTCAGCAGGCGCGCGAACATGGCGTCGCGACATTGGAACTCAATCTCGAGACGAGCCAGGGCTCGCATTTGTTCGACGAGACAAGGCTTGGCCCGGCAAGCGAGCTGGTGCCCGAATGGGTGGGGCAATTGCTGCAAGAATAGGATTCGGCTGCCGCCCTGGATCGACCCAAAAAAAGGCCCCCGCCGGGGCAGGGGCCTTCTAGAGAGCGAATCGGAATGGCCAATTCACCCTTCGGGTCGCATTGGTATCTTATGCAACCAACTATTGCAGATCAATGACAAATCCCAACCCGGTGGAAATTCGGGGAGTTATGCGTCGCCCGATTGGCACGCCCGGCAGCCGGGATCCTTGGCAATATTGAGCGTGCGCATGCCAGGCTGGTGCCCGTCGAGCACATGGAGCTTGCCCCATTGCGGATCGCCGAGCGCGCTCACCCCGTCGAGCAGGACCCGGACCGCCTGCAGCGCGGCAAATGTGCCGACCCAGCCGGCCATCGCGCCGAGCATGCCATCCTCGGCGCAGGTGTCGCAATCGTCGGCATCGAAGGCATCGCCGACGAAACAGCGGTAGCAGCTGTGGCCCGGCAGATGCCCGGCAAAGGCCGCGACCTGGCCCTGGAACCGCCCGACAGCTGCGCTGACCAGCGGTACGCCATCGGCGACGCAGGCATCCGATACGGCGAGGCGGGTGGCGAAATTGTCGGTCCCGTCGATCACCAGGTCCGCGCTGCCGATCAGCGCCTTGGCATTGCTCCGTTCGATTCGCACATCGAGCACCAGCACTTCGATGACCGGATCGAATTTCTGGAGCCACGAGGCCGCCTGCTCGACCTTCAATTCGCCAAGGTCGCTCTCGCGGAAGATCGTCTGGCGCTGGAGGTTGGTGAGTTCGACCCGGCCGTCGTCGATCAGTGTGAATTTCCCGATCCCTGCGCCCGCCAGATATTGCAGCACGGGCGATCCGATCCCTCCGAGCCCGACCAGCGCCACATGGGCGTTGGCAAGCGCAACCTGCCCCGCGCCGCCGAACTCGGGCAGCACGATATGGCGCGCAAAGCGGTCCAGGCGGTCCGGGGACAGGCTCATGGAGAAGTTGTATATAAGGAGTGCGGTACCTGTCGACAGGGCTGTGCGCGGCCGGTGGGCCGTCAGTGGATTTCCCGCACAGTAACCATCAGCTTTCCAGCTGTCTCAACAGGCTACGCACATCGCCATCCATATCGGCATCGCGCTTGCGCAAATCCTCGATCAGACGCACCGCATGGATCACGGTCGAGTGATCGCGCCCGCCGAATTTGCGCCCGATCTCGGGATAGCTCCGCGGCGTCAGCACCTTGGCCAGATACATCGCCACCTGGCGCGGGCGGACCACTGCCCGTGCCCGGCGCTTCGAAGACATTTCCGAGCGGTCGACGCGGTAGAACTGGCACACCGTGCGCTGGATCTCGTCGATCGTGATCCGCCGGCGGTTGGCCGAGAGGATATCGGTCAGCTGCTCCTCGGCCAGTTGGAGCGAGACTTCCTGGCCCGTCAGCTGCGCATAGGCGATCAGCTTGTTGAGACCCCCCACCAGTTCCCGCACATTGCGGTTGATCGTCCGGGCCAGGAACTCGATCACGTCCGCCGGGACTTCCAGCGGCGCGAAGCGGGTAAGCTTGGATTCGAGGATCGTGCGGCGCAGTTCGATATCGGCCGGCATGATATCGGCGACGAGCCCCATCGAGAGGCGGCTGAGCAGGCGCTGTTCGACCCCGTCGAGCGCCTGGGGCGCGCGGTCGGCCGCGAACACCAGCCGCTTGCCTTCGGCCAGCAGCGCGTCGATCGTGTAGAGCAGCTCTTCCTGCGCCGAGGCCTTGCCGATGATGAACTGGATGTCGTCGACCAGCAGCAGGTCGAAGCCGCGCAGCCGCGCCTTGAATTCGATCATTTCGTTCTGGCGCAATGCCTGGACGAATTCGACCATGAAGCGTTCGGCCGAGCAGTAGAAGATGCGCGCGCGCGGATGGGCCGAGAGATACGCATGCCCGATCGCGTGCAACAGGTGGGTCTTGCCCTGGCCGGTAGCCGCCTTGAGGTAGAGCGGGCTGAACTGCGGCTTCTCGGCCTTCGACATGCGCTCCGCAGCGTTGAACGCGAGGATGTTGGTCGTGCCGGTGACGAAGGCGGCGAACGTCAACGAAGGGTCGAGCCCGATCGAGGTGGTAAAGCCCTGTTCGCCGATCGTCCCGGCGGCTAGCGTCATCGCGCCGGGCTCGATGGCGTCGTTCGCGGCGGCGCGGCCGAACCGGTCAAGGCCGCCCAGCGCGACATCGCCCAGCTGGCGGCGTCCGGGGTGGACCTCGATATTGACCTTGCGAATTTCGCTGCGGGCGATCTTCCAGGCGAGCGAAAGCCGGTCGGCGAATCGGTCCCTGACCCAATTGGCGGAAAATTCGGTCGGCAGGAAAAGGTTGAGCGTCCCGCTGTCCTTTTCGAAGCTGCCCAGCTGGATCGGCCTGATCCATTGGCTGTGCAACTGGTGACCGAGATCCTTGCGCAGGCCCTGGCTGATGTCGGCCCAGTCGGCCGCGAGGTCCAACGCCTCCTGGTCCTCGTTCACATTGTCTTCCCTCTTGTCGCCTGCCGCCGCTGAACGATCGCCGTGTGGTCCCACTCGAATCATCGAAATCTGCCCCGCCCTGGTTTGACGTTTCCCCCTTGCGATTTCCTCCGGATCTGGCTGAAGCAATGCTCCGCCACGGCCCGCCATCCCCCTTCGCGGAACCCGAATTTGATCGTCTCGAATGTTGGAGCAGGCACCGGACTCGCCGCCTGCTGATTTAGGTTTAAGCGCGCCCCCAAGTAATCGGCAAGGGGCCGATCGTAAAAAAACTGAAATATACAGGGTTGACAGGTACGTGACCCGCAGGCTTGCGTTGAAAGCCTTGATATTAAACGGGTTTCCAGGGTGCAGTGCCGCGAATCGTGGGATTACCGATAGTTAGGCAAGATCGCTTTTTTGTCGTTTCGCGGATGCAAAAAAGGCGGGTGAATGCAACACCCGCCCCGTTCCAATTTCGTTCCCGGAGGCGAGCTTCCGGAGCTGCGAATCAGAGTGCCGCGATTCGTTTCGAGAGGCGCGACATCTTCCGCGCGGCCGTGTTCTTGTGGAGGATGCCGCGGGCAACGCCGCGAGCCAGTTCGGGCTGGGCGGCCTGGAGCGCATCGGCGGCCAGCTTCCTGTCGCCACCGGCAATCGCGGCCTCGACCTTCTTCACGAAGCTGCGGATGCGGCTCATGCGTGCGGTGTTGATTTCCGCCCGGCGATTATTGCGGCGGATGCGCTTCTTGGCTTGTGGCGTATTGGCCATTTCGATCCTTCGACTCTGTCCTTCGTATGGGCCACGCCAAACTGGGTGGAGCGCCCTTTCCCGATTTCAAACTGGTGCAAATTGCGGATCGGGAACCGGTCCCTTCCGCAAGAAGCGCGGCCCTTAGCCGCCAAGGCCCGAATCGTCAACCATCCGCCTATCTCTGGCAGGCGGGGCAGAACCAGGTCGACCTGCCGCCTTGCGGGAAGCGCCTGATCAGGCTGCCGCAGCGGCATGCAAGCCCTTCGCGGTCATAGACCTCGAAGCGCTTGGAGAAATAGCCGAGCTGGCCGTCGGGCCGGGCATAGTCGCGCAGGGTCGAGCCTCCGGCTTCGATCGCTTCGGCAAGGACATCCCTGATCGCCGGGACCAGCCTCTCGAGCGCGGCTCGGGTCACCTTCCCGCCCGCGCGGCGCGGCGAGATGCCGGCCCGATAGAGCGCCTCGCAGACATAGATATTGCCGAGCCCGGCGACGATTTTCTGGTCGAGCAACAGCAGCTTGATCGCCTGCTTGCGTCCCCTGAGCATATCCTTGAGGTGTTGCGCCGTGAGCTCCTCGCCGAGCGGTTCGGGACCCATCGCGGCGAATTGCGGCCAGCTCTCGAGCGCATCGCTCGGGACCAGGTCGACCGATCCGAATCGTCGCGCATCGTTGAGCGCAAACCGGTGGCCGGCGGTTTCGATCACGAGATGGTCGTGTCTGTCGATCGCAGCGGGATCGATCCGCCAGCGGCCGCTCATCCCGAGATGGAAGACCATGCTCTGTCCGCGGTCGGTATGAACCAGGCCGTATTTGGCGCGGCGCCCGAGCGAGGTGACGCGCGCGCCGGTCAGTGCCTGGACGAGGTCGGGCGGGAACGGCCGCCTGAGGTCGGGCCGGTTCACCGCAACGCGCGCGATCCGCTCGCCCTCGAGATATCGGGCGAGCCCGCGGACAGTGGTTTCGACTTCGGGCAGTTCCGGCATCTGCGGCCCGTAACAGGCTTTGCCACCCGCTGAAACTCCCCTAAAGCGCGGCGCATGAGCGAAGACGTATCCTTCGGCTACGAAGACGTGAGCCCCGAGGAAAAGACCCGCCGCGTGGGCGAGGTGTTCTCGGGCGTGGCGAAGAAATACGACCTCATGAACGATGCGATGTCGGTCGGCATGCATCGGCTGTGGAAGGATCGCTTCGTCCGCCGGGTGAAACCGCAACCGGGCGAGGCAATCCTCGACATGGCCGGCGGCACCGGCGACATCGCCTTCCGCCTGGCCGCGAGGGGCGCCAGCGTCACGGTGTCCGACATCAACCAGGAGATGCTCGATGTCGGGATCGAGCGGGCGATCAAGCGCGGTTTCAATAGCCTTGTCTGGTCGCGCCAGAATGCCGAGGAGCTGTCTTTCCCAAGTCGCTTCTTCGATGCCTATACGATCGCGTTCGGGATCAGGAACGTCACCCATATCGACAAGGCGATCAGCGAGGCCTTCCGTGTGCTCAAACATGGCGGGCGCTTCTTCTGCCTCGAGTTTTCGAGCACCGAATGGCCCGGCTTCAAGGAAGCCTACGACCTCTATTCGCACAGGCTCGTGCCCAAGATCGGCAAGGCGATCGCGCATGACGAGGACAGCTATCGCTACCTGGTCGAATCGATTCGGCGCTTTCCGACGATGGAAGAGTTCGAGCGGATGATCCGCGCCGCCGGGTTCAGCCAGACGCGGGTCGAGCCGATCATGGGCGGCTTGGTCGCGATCCATTCGGGGTGGAAGACGTGAGCCGCCGCGAAGGCGGGGGTCTCTCTCCCCAGGCAATGCATAAGTGGATGGAGGTCCCCGCCTGCGCGGGGACTCGCCTGCAGTGACCCGCCCGATCACCCATATCTGCCGCCTGCTCAAATGGGGGAGGACCCTCGCCAAGCACGGCGCGCTGCGCGGGATCGAACAGGACCCCAACACCCCGCCGCAGGTCCAGCGCCTGGTAAAGCTCGCCCGCTTCGGCACGTTCCAGCCGGACGGGCCCGATTATGCCACCGCGTTCAAGGCGATCGGCCCGGCGGCGATCAAGCTCGGCCAGTCGCTCGCGACCCGGCCGGACCTCGTCGGCGAGGACGCGGCGACCAATCTCCTCACGCTGCAGGACCAGCTCCCGCCCGAGAGCTTCGAAGCGATCCGCACGGAGATCGAGAACAGCTTCGGGCGGCCGGTCGGGGAATTGTTCGAAAGTATCGACCCGGAGCCGGTCGGCGCCGCCTCGATCGCGCAGGTCCACAAGGCAGTGACGAGCGAAGGCAAGACCGTCGCCGTCAAGGTGCTGCGTCCCGGTATCCGCCGCCGCTTCGCGCGGGATATCGAGACCTATGAATGGGCCGCGGCGCATCTCGAGTCCTTCGGCGGCGAGGCGGCTCGCTTGCGTCCGCGGCTGACGATCGAGAATTTCAAGCGCTGGACCAATCGCGAGCTCGACTTGCGGCGCGAGGCCGCCTCCGCCAGCGAACTCGCCGACGGGATGAAGGGCTTCCAGGGCTACGCGATCCCCGCCATCGACTGGGACCGCACCAATGGCCGCGTGCTCACGCTCGAATGGATCGACGGGATCAAGATCAGCGACGTCGCGGCGCTCAAGGCCGCCGGACACGATTTGCCGCTGCTCGCCCAACGGCTGGTGCTGGCCTTCCTCACCCAGGCGATCAGCGCCGGCTTCTTCCATGCCGACATGCACCAGGGGAACCTGTTCGTGCGTCCCGACGGGACGATCGCGGCGATCGATTTCGGGATCATGGGGCGGATCGACCGGCGCGCGCGGCAATGGCTCGCCGAGATCCTCTACGGCCTCACCACCGGAAATTACCAGCGCGTCGCCGAGATCCATTTCGAAGCGCAATATGTGCCTTCGCACCACAATGTCGGCGAATTCGCCACCGCTCTGCGCGCGGTCGGCGAGCCGATGCGCGGCAAGCCGGTTTCCGAACTTTCCGTGGGCCAGATGCTCGACGGGCTGTTCGCGATCACCCGCGATTTCGACATGCAGACCCAGCCGCATCTGCTGCTGCTGCAAAAGACCATGGTGATGGTCGAAGGGGTCGCGACCCAGCTCCATCCCGCGATCAATATGTGGGACGTTTCCGGCCCGTTCGTGAAGGCCTGGATCAGGGACGAGCTCGGCCCCGAGGCCGCGCTCGCCGACCGGCTGCGCGAGGATAGCGAGACGCT
>NZ_DBNHSF010000196.1:0-6970 GCF_057143545.1 Candidatus Andeanibacterium sp. | reverse complement strand
CCAGCACCACCACCGCATCGGCGCCCGCCAGCTTGAGCGTGCTTGCGGCGGCGTTGATCGTCTCGGCCTCGTCGGTGAAGGTCAGCCCTTCGACCCCGCCGGCCGAAACGATGCTGGGGGTTTCCTTGAGCGTCAGCCCGATCAGCCCGATCGCGACCCGCCCCCGCCCATTGCCGAAATGCCTCAGCGCGCTGCCGGGGAACAGCGTCGTCCCGTCCAGTTGCTCGACATTGGCGGCGAGATAGGTGAAGCGCGCGCCGCCAAAGGCGGGCTCCACCGCGCAGGGGGTGCGGGTGAAATATTGCTCGCAGCCGCCGAATTGCAGCCGCTGGAGCTCGGCCGCGCCGCGATCAAATTCGTGGTTGCCGACCGCGTTGAATTCGAGCCCGATGCGGTTCATCACCCCGATCGTCGGTTCGTCGAGGAACAGCGACGAGCTGAGCTGCGAGGCACCGGTGAGGTCGCCCGCCGAGACAGTCAGGCTGTACTGGTATTTCGCCCGCGCACCTTCGATCGCGCTCGCCAGCCACGCCGCGCCGCCGGCCGGCACCACCGCCGGCTCGCCGCCCGGCACCGGCAGGGTCACCGTCTGGCGCGGCGGTTCGAGCTGGCCGTGGAAATCGTTGATCGCGATGATCCCGACGGTCACCGGTTCGGCCGGGCCTTCGGGCGCGGGGCCGGGGCGGGCGGTAAATATGCCCTGCTCGTAGGAAGCGTTGCACCCTGCCAGCGTGATGGCCACAAGCGTGGTAAGGAATGCGCGCTTCATCCTGCGCTCCTGTCGTTACCGGATGACCGCATCATGACCGCTTGCGGGTCACACGTCGAGATTGGCGACGTTGAGGGCCCCCAGCGGTTCTCGATGTCGTCAGACATCGAGGTTCGCGACATTCAATGCATTCTCCTGGATGAATTCGCGGCGCGGTTCGACCACGTCGCCCATCAGCCGGGTGAAGATCTCGTCGGTCACGTCGGCATCCTCGACCTTGACCTGCAGCAGGATCCGGTTGTCGGGATCGAGCGTCGTCTCCCACAGCTGTTCGGCATTCATTTCGCCGAGGCCCTTGTAGCGCGAGATCGAGAGGCCCTTGCGGCCCGCACCGAGCACCGCTTCGAGCAATTGCGAGGGCAGCGTGATGCTCCCGTCGGCAGTGATCGGGGCCGTCGTGACGGCTTCTTCGGGCGCATCCTCTTCGGCTTCCGGTTCCGGCTCGGGCTCGGATTCGCCGCCGCCTTTCGCCAGCCGCATCGGGCCGGCATAGGCATCGGCATGCTCGCCGGCGAGACGATGAAGCTTGCGCGCCTCGGTGCCGCCGAAGAATCCCGCCTCGATCTCGTGGACATCGGTCACCCCGCGCCACTTGCGGGCGAAGATCGCGCTGCCGTCGTCGCGCAATTGCGCGCTCCATTCCGCTTCGGGATCGCCCATGCCGAGATGGGCGGCGGCCCTGTCCAGCGCGGCCGTGAGCGCCTTGCCCGACAAGGCAGGATCGAGCGCACCGGCCAGCGCCATCGCCTCGACCACAGGGTAATTGTATTTGCGCGGGACGAACCCCATCAGGCTCTTCATCCGCATCGCGTGTTCGACCAGCCCGGCAAGGTCCGCTCCGCTGCGCGCGCCGCCCTGGCCTTCGAGCACGCGGCCCTGGACCCCGGCATCGACGAGGTAACGGTCGAGCGCGCCCTGGTCCTTGAGATAGACTTCGGACTTGCCCTTGGAGACCTTGAACAGCGGCGGTTGGGCGATGAACAGGTGCCCGGCCTTGATGATTTCGGGCATCTGGCGGTGGAAGAAGGTCAGCAGCAGGGTGCGGATATGCGCGCCGTCGACATCCGCGTCGGTCATGATGATGATCTTGTGATATCTGAGCTTGTCGAGGTCGAACTCGTCGCGCAGCCCGGTGCCCATCGCCTGGATCAGCGTGCCGACTTCCTTGGAAGAGATGATCCGGTCGAACCGGGCACGTTCGACGTTGAGGATCTTGCCGCGCAAGGGCAGGATCGCCTGGTATTGGCTGTCGCGCCCGCTCTTGGCCGAACCGCCGGCGGAATCGCCCTCGACCAGGAACAGTTCGCACTTGGATGCATCGCGTTCGCGGCAATCGCTGAGCTTGCCCGGCAGCGAAGCGACGCTGAGCGCGCCCTTGCGCGACATTTCGCGCGCCTTCCTGGCCGCCTCGCGCGCGGCTGCCGCATCGATGATCTTCTGGATGATCGCCCTGGCATGGGCCGGGTTTTCCTCGAGCCAGTCGTTCATCTTGTCGGCCATCAGGCTCTCGAGCGGCTGGCGCACTTCGGACGAAACCAGCTTGTCCTTGGTCTGCGAGCCGAATTTGGGGTCGGGCAGCTTGACCGAAACGATCGCGGTCAGCCCTTCGCGCATGTCGTCGCCGGTCAGGCTGACCTTCTCGCGCTTGAGCAGGCCGGATTTGTCGGCGTAGTTGTTTATCGTGCGGGTCAGCGCCGCGCGGAACGCCGCCAGATGGGTGCCGCCGTCGCGCTGGGGGATGTTGTTGGTGAAGCAGAGGACGTTTTCGTAATAGGAATCGTTCCATTCGAGCGCGACATCGATCCCGATCCCGTCGCGCTCGGAACTGATCGTTATCGGATCGGGCAGCAGCGGCTGCTTGTTGCGGTCGAGCCATCGCACGAACGCCCCGATCCCGCCTTCGTAGAACAGGTCGTGCTCGATCACCGGCTGGTGGCGCTTGTCGCGCAGCAGGATGCGGACGCCCGAATTGAGGAAGGCCAGCTCGCGATAGCGATGCTCGAGCTTCTCGAAATCGAATTCGGTGACGTTCTTGAAGGTTTCGCCGGAGGCGAGGAAAGTCACGCGGGTGCCCTTCTTGAACCCGTTCTCGTCGCCATTGCGTTCGACCGGGGGCGCATCGCCGACCACGCGCAGGCTTTCGACCGCATCGCCATGCTCGAAGCGCATCCAGTGCTCCTTGCCTTCGCGCCAGACGGTCAGTTCCAGCCATTCGCTGAGTGCGTTGACGACCGAGACGCCGACCCCGTGGAGCCCGCCGGAAACCTTGTAGGCATTGTCGTCCGAGGTGTTCTCGAATTTCCCGCCCGCATGGAGCTGGGTCATGATCACTTCGGCGGCCGACACGCCCTCTTCCTTGTGGATGTCGACCGGGATGCCGCGGCCGTTGTCCTCGACGCTTACCGAGCCGTCGGGGTTCAGTTCGATCAGCACCTGGTCGCAATGGCCGGCCAGCGCTTCGTCGATCGCGTTGTCCGAAACCTCGAACACCATGTGATGGAGGCCCGACCCGTCATCGGTATCGCCGATATACATTCCGGGGCGCTTGCGCACCGCATCGAGGCCCTTGAGGACCTTGATCGATTCCGCACCGTAACCGCTTTTCCTGGGGGCTTTTTCTGCTTTGTCCGACATGCCGATCATATAGGCATTGGGACCGGGATTAGGAAGCTTTCATGCCTTTGTTCCACAGGCTTTTGGATGCCTGAAAAGCGCAGGTTTTCAGCCAAAAGCAAACGGCCGCCCCGGGGGGAGGGGCGGCCGCGCAAGCTCCTGCCGCTTGGGGGGGAGGGAGCTCAGATAATCGCGGCGCCGAGCAGCAAGGTGCTGGTCGAAGCCGCGGCGAGCAGCGGCAGGAGGTGGTGGGTGACTATGCGCATGGTGTCGTCCTGTTTGAAAACACCCTTCGCGGCCATCCGCCCATTGCTTCCGCCTTCGATATGGGGGTGCAGCAAGATAGTTCAATTGCGAAAAAATCTTGTGCAGTTGCAAGAAATGCAATCAGATCGCACCCGCCTTCCGCAAGGCGTGGATTTGCGCGCGAATGGCTGGACAGCAGGCGCTTCGCCCGCCTAACGGACCGCATGGACGCCAGCCACCTTCCCGATTCCATCCTGCCAGACTCGATTTTGATCGTCGATTTCGGCAGCCAGGTGACCCAGCTGATCGCCCGCCGGGTGCGCGAGGCGGGGGTCTATTCGGAGATCGCCCCGTTCAACATGGCGGAAGAGGCGTTCCACCGGCTCAGGCCCAAGGGCATCATCCTCTCGGGGAGCCCGGCCGGCGTGCCCGAGGAAGGTTCCCCCCGCGCGCCGCAGATCGTATTCGACAGCGGCCTGCCGATCCTCGGCATCTGTTACGGCCAGCAGGTGATGACCCACCAGCTCGGCGGCACGGTCGAGCCGGGCTCGGATGGCGAATGGGACGGCGAATTCGGCCGTGCCTATTTGACCGTGACCGACGAATGCGTGCTGTTCGACGGGCTGTGGCAGGTCGGCGAGCGCCACCAGGTGTGGATGAGCCATGGCGACAAGGTGACGAAGTTCGCCCCCGGCTTCCGCGTGGTCGCCACCAGCGACGGCGCGCCCTTTGCCCTCATCGCCGATGACGAGCGGCGCTATTACGGCACCCAGTTCCATCCCGAAGTGGTCCACACGCCCGACGGGGCGAAGCTGATCGCCAATTTCGTGCGCCATGTCTGCGGGCTGGCTGGCGACTGGACGATGGCCGAATTCCGCAAGACCAAGATCGAGGAAATCCGCCAGCAGGTGGGTGACGGCAAGGTGATCTGCGGGCTCTCGGGCGGGGTCGACAGCGCGGTCGCGGCGGTCCTGATCCACGAGGCGGTGGGCGAGCAGCTGACCTGCGTGTTCGTCGACCACGGGCTGATGCGGCTGGGCGAGGCTGAGCAGGTCGTCAGCCTGTTCCGCGACCATTACAATATCCCGCTTGTTGCCGTGGATGCCGAGGACAAGTTCCTCGCCGGCCTCGCGGGCGAGACCGATCCCGAAAGGAAGCGCAAATTCATCGGCGCGGCCTTCATCGACCTGTTCGAGGAAGAGGCGCGCAAGATCGGCGGGGCGGATTTCCTCGCGCAGGGCACGCTTTACCCCGACGTGATCGAAAGCGTCAGCTTCACCGGCGGGCCTTCGGTGACGATCAAGAGCCACCACAATGTCGGCGGGCTGCCCGAGCGGATGAAGATGGAGCTGGTCGAGCCGCTGCGCGAACTGTTCAAGGACGAGGTCCGCGAGCTTGGCCGCGAGCTGGGCCTGCCCGAAGCCTTTGTCGGCCGCCATCCCTTCCCCGGCCCCGGCCTCGCGATCCGCATCCCGGGCGAGGTGACGAAGGAACGCTGCGATATCCTGCGCAAGGCCGATGCGATCTATCTCGAGGAAATCCGCAATGCCGGGCTGTATGACGCGATCTGGCAGGCTTTCGCGGTGCTGCTGCCGGTGCGCACGGTCGGGGTGATGGGCGATTACCGCACTTACGACAATGTCTGCGGCTTGCGCGCGGTGACTTCGACCGACGGCATGACCGCCGACATCTATCCCTTCGACGCGGCGTTCCTGAGCCGCGTCGCCACCCGGATCATCAACGAGGTCAAGGGCATCAACCGGGTGGTGTACGATTATACCTCGAAGCCGCCGGGGACGATCGAGTGGGAGTGAGGGAGTGGAGAAAAGCGCCATTGGACGGACTGTTTATCCGAAGGTCGGCGTCTGGTTTCGCGAGGATACCGGTCACATCCATTTGGCCATCGAGGGACAAGGCTTCTCGACTGTCAATATCGATGCTGGCAGTAAGCGAGGCCATCCTCATTTGTTCAAGAAACTGGCCCGAATGCTCCGCGACGCGGGGGCGCGGCATCCCGAGATCGACGATTAGGCCAACTTGACCAACCTCCTTGGTCAACCTATCCTCATGCCATGACCATCCACGTCAACATCGCCGAGGCCAAGGCAAAACTGTCCAAGCTGATCTCCGCGTCCCTACGCGGGGAGGAGGTGGTAATCGACCGCGACGGCAAGCCGCAGGTGCGGTTGATCCCGGTGCCCGAGGCGCAGTCGATCGACCGCGAGGCGCGGCGGCGCAAGATCGACGAGATTTTGGCCCGGGTCGATGCATTGCCGGTTCTCGCGGACGTGGACGATCTTGACTGGGACGAGAACGGCCTCCCGGTTTGATCGCGGTAGACACCTCGGCGCTGATGGCGATCCTGAAGAATGAGCCCGAACGGGAAGCATTCCTGGAGGCACTGGAGCAAGCCGACCAGGTGTTCGTTTCTCCGGGGACGATTACGGAAGCAAGGATCGTATGCCACCGGCGTGGTGGGAAGGCGTTGGTTCAGCAGCTTGACGAATTGCTCCTGGCGACAATGGCGCAGGTCGTCCCGATCGAAAACGCCGATCTCGACATCGCCTATGCTGCCTTCGCGCGGTACAGCAAGGGCAGCGGCAATTCTGCCGGGCTCAATTTCGGCGATTTGTTCAGCTATGCGCTGGCCAAGGCGCGCGGGATTCCGCTGCTCTACAAAGGCGATGATTTCGCGCAAACTGACATAGCATCCGCCGTGTAAGGGGAGACCGTCAATGACCCAATACTGGAAGCGCATCGTCATCGCCGGGGTCGCTGTCGAACTGCTCTACGCGGTCTATGTCTACTACCTCGCGACCCAGGACCTGGTTGGCTACAAGCCGGAGGGCCTCGCGGTTGCGTTCGTCCTGTTCGCTCTGGGAGGCTGGTGGGCCGCGCGGCCCGCGCACACTTCCCGCCTGTCGATCGGCGTGGCGGTCGGGATCGTCGGGACCTTGTTCTACTACGCGCTGCAGGCTCCCAATGTCGTATCAGGGGCGCAGGAATATCCGCTGATGGCCTGGGTCAACCACGGGTTGAAACTGGCGGGCGGCGCGGCGGGCGGGTTCCTTGCCGGCTTGCTGGCCTCGCGCAAGGGCTAGGCGATGCGCATCAGGCCCGCGGCCGCACAGGATTGCGCTGCGCTCGAGGGGCTGATCGAACAATTGGGTTATAAGGCGGCGGCAGACGACATCGCCGCCCGCCTCGCCGAAATCCGCGCCGATGGCCGCGAAGTGCTGGTCGCCGAAGAGGGCGGGCGGGTGGTCGGCTGCCTTTCGACCTCGATCATGCGCGTACTCCATCGCCCCAAACCCGTGGGCCGAATCTCGATGATGGTGGTCG
>NZ_DBNHSF010000195.1:0-8342 GCF_057143545.1 Candidatus Andeanibacterium sp. | reverse complement strand
CAGGATGTCGCCCCACCAGACAAGGAAGAAATGGGCCAGGCCGAACAGCATCAGGATAGCCAGCCGCCGCGCCTGCAGCCAGCGGGTCGCTCCCCGCTCCCACGCGCGCTCGGCGAACAGCGCCATGCCCGCACCGAACAGCAGCGAGAACAGCCCGCGCATCTTGCCGTCGATCAGCACATATTGGGCCAGCCAGACAGCCTCGTCGGCCGGTGACATCGGCTCGGGCAAGGCATGCGGCCAACCATAGGCCTCGAGGACATGCCCGAAGGCCACGATATTGGCGAACAGGATGCCGAGCACCGCAATCCCGCGGATGAAATCGAGCGAGACGAGCCGTTCCCGCTCGCCCACCGGCGAACCGGGGGTGTCCTCGATCGTATCCGTTTGCCGCTCCGCCATCGGAACCGCTTAGACCTGCAAGCCGGCAGCGGCGCAACCGCTTTCGGCGCCGGTGCGGACCGGCCGGCCCGCGTCGATCGTTCATCGCCCAGTTCCGCTGCCCGCTTCGTTTTGCGGCTCCACATTAACCTAAAATTAGGGGTGATCTGCGATCCCGGCGCAGGAACCGCCGGATTGAACAGGTTTTCCGGCTCGAATTTAGGGGGAACAGCCTTGCGCGTTTTGGCATTGGCATCGCAGAAGGGTGGTTCGGGCAAGACCACGCTTTCCGGTCACCTCGCTGTGCAGGCCCAGCGGGCCGGAGCTGGCCCGGTAGTTCTTATCGATATCGATCCGCAGGGTTCGCTCGCCGACTGGTGGAACGAACGCGAAGCCGAGTTCCCGGCCTTTGCGCAAACCACCGTGGCGCGCCTTGCAAGCGACCTTGCCACCCTGCGCCAGCAGGGCTTCAAGCTCGCGGTGATCGATACGCCGCCGGCCATCACCATGGCGATCCAGTCGGTCATCTCGGTTGCCGAACTGATCGTCGTCCCGACTCGCCCGAGCCCGCATGACCTGCGCGCGGTCGGCGCGACCGTCGACCTTTGCGAACGCGCGGGCAAGCCGCTGATCTTCGTGGTCAACGCCGCCACCCCGAAGGCCAAGATCACTTCGGAAGCCGCCGTCGCGCTCTCGCAGCACGGCACCGTCGCTCCGATCACGCTCCACCACCGCACCGACTATGCCGCCTCGATGATCGATGGCCGGACGGTCATGGAAGTCGATCCTGCCGGCAAGTCCGCCCAGGAGATCGGCGCGCTGTGGAACTACATTTCCGATCGCCTGGAGAAGAATTTCCGCCGCACCGTATTCGCCGCGCCGAACAGCGTTTCGCAAATCCCCGGCACGAACCGTCCCGCTGGCGGCTTTGGTCGCCGCGTAGCCCAGCATTGAGGGCCGCCAACATGAGCGAAGTCAGCTCTTTCGCTTCCCTCGGACCAACCCTCCTGGCCCGGAAGGGCGGCGCCCGCCCGGCCATGCGTTCGCAGCTCACGCCGATCCCGGGATACGAATCGGCCCAGGCCGAACTCGCGGACGATCTTGGCTGGAACGACATGGGCGAAGGTCACACGGCCGACGTGCTGCCGATCAAGCCTGCCAACGAGGATTTTGGCGGCCACCGCGATCCGCAGGCCGGGATGCAAGCCCGCGTCGCTCGACCTGGTCAATCGCGCAAATCGGCACTCGACCGTGGCCACCGCGCCGCGTTCACCTTGCGGCTCGATTCGCAGCGGCATCTCAAGCTCAGGCTCGCCTGCACGATCCGCAACAGCAGCGCCCAGCAACTTGTAACCGAAGCGCTCGACCAGCTGCTCGGCGAGATAGACGGACTCGAAGCACTCGCCAGCCAGGTGAAGCGCGATTGATGTTTGAATCTTACTCCAGTGGGGGAACGACCATGAAGTGTAATGCCAACAGCCAAGGTACCGGAACCTCGAAGCTGGTCGGCCTTGCCCTGACGACGGCGCTCGCCAGCGCCATGCTCACGGGCTGCGCGTCATCGGCGCCACCCGCAGCCATTTCCGCCCACCAGGCAGAGGACGCGCTCGCCCAGGGCAAGACCAGCAAGGCGATCAAATTCGCCGAAGCTGCCGTGCTGGCGGATCCGCGCAACGGCAGCTATCGCGCCGTGCTGGGTGCAGCCTATCTCGAGGCCGGGCGCTTCGCTTCGGCGGCAACCTCGTTCCAGGATGCGATCGAGCTTGGCGATTCTTCGCCGCGCAATGCGCTGAGCCTGGCGCTGGCGCTGACCGCACAGGGCAAATATGCCCAGGCGAACGGCGTCCTTTCCGACTGGGAAGGCACAATTGCCGAAAGCGATCTCGGGCTCGCCTATTCGCTCGCCGGGGCGCCGGAACGCGGGATCCATATCCTCACCAATGCGATCCGCAATGGCGACAATACCGCCAAGAATCGCCAGAATCTCGCCTACAGCTTCGCCCTTGCGGGCCGCTGGAAGGAAGCGCGGTTGATGGCGTCCGAAGACATCCCGGCCGACAAGGTGGGCGACCGGATGGCCGAGTGGGCCGCCGAGGTTCACCCCGAACTGTTCCGCATGCGGGTGGCTTCTATGCTCTCGGTCCCGGCAACGGAAGTCGATCCCGGCCAACCGGTCCAGCTGGCCCTGGCCAATTTCCCGACTTCGGACCAACTCGCGTTGGACGCGACCAGGGAACCCGCCTCTTCGGCGAATTCAAGCCTGGCGGTCGCAGCTCCGGTTCCGGCCCCTATCGAACGCGTCGAGGTCCCCGCGGCAGACGAAGCGAGCGCTCCGCAGCCGGCACCGGCCGTGGCCAGCGCTGCAGCTCCGCAAAGGAGCCTGACCCAGCCGGTTACCCAGGATTCGACCCGCTTCATCTCGCGCGAAGTGGTCCAGCCGCTCCCTGCGCGCAGCACCAATGCGCGTTCGTCGGTTGCCGCCCGCAGCACGGCCGCGCCCAGGGCCAGCACCAGTACGGACGGCTCTCACCTGGTGCAGCTCGGTTCCTTCACCAGCGAGCAGGGCGCTCGCCGCGCCTGGGGCATTTATGTCCAGCGCTACCCCGAACTCGCCGGACACGACATGGTGATCACCAAGGCGGTGGTCCGCGGCAAGGAATATTACCGTGTCGCCGCGGCAGGTTACAACGCCGCGAGCAGTCGCGCCATGTGCGGCCGCGTGAAGGGTTCGGGCGAAGGGTGCATTGCCTATGCCGCAAGCAACCCGCTGCCCGGCGCAGTCGATACCGGTCGCCGGTTCGCGATGAACTGATCGCGCCTTATGGCGAGGCAAGGGGGCTCCCGGCCACACCGGCGGGGAGCCCTTTTCATTGCGGCTCGCTAGCCGACTACCTTGATCCCGCCTTTGAACAGCACCCTGACCCGCCCTTCGACCCCCTGCCCGTCGAACGGTGTGTTGCCGGCGCTGGCTTCCATCTTGGCCGAGTTGACGACCCACGGCTTGTCGGGATCGATCAGCGCGATATCGGCTTCGTTCCCCGCGACCAGACTTCCGGCATCGACGCCGAGCAATTCGGCCGGCCTGGCCGCGATCAGCGCAAATACCCGCGGCAGGTCCACCACGCCATCCCTGACCAGGGCCAGCGACATCGGCAACAGGGTCTCGGCCCCGGCCATGCCCGGCTCGGCATCGGCGAACGGTAGGCGCTTGTCTTCCGGACCGCGCGGGTCGTGACCGGATGCGATGAGGTCGATCGTGCCGTCGGCGATCGCCTCGATCACCGCCAGCCGGTCGCGCTCTTCGCGCAGCGGAGGGGAAAGACGCGCGAAGGTGCGGAACTCGCCCGTCGCAAGGTCGGACAGCATGAAATGCGCCGGGGTGACGCCTGCCGTAACCGCAACGCCCCTCGCTTTGGCGGCCCGCACGAGATCGAGCGCGGCGCGGGTCGTGACCTGCCGCAAATGGAGCCGCGCTCCGGACAGTTCCGCCAGCGCGATATCGCGCGCCACCGCCAGCGCTTCAGCCTCTGCCGGGGCACTGGGCAGGCCCAGCCTGCTCGCCATTTCTCCGGCCGTGGCGACCGCGCTGCCGGCCAGCCCGCCGTCTTCGGCATGGGTCACGACCACCAGGTCGAGCATCGCTGCATATTGCATCAGGCGATGCATTACGCCTGAATCGCCGATCCATTTGCGGCCGGTTGCTACCCCCTTCGCTCCGGCATCGCGCATCAGTGCCAGTTCGGCGAGGTCGCGACCTTCGAGCCCGACCGTGGCCGCCGCCAACGGATGAACCCAGAAATCGGGTTTGCCGCTATGGGCCGAGAACTGGACCCGGGCCGGATGGTCCAGTGGCGGCGACTGGTCGGGCATCAGGGCCGCCCGGGTAATGCCGCCAAAATGGAAGGCCGGCTTGTCGACCGCGAACACGCCGTAATCGATCAGACCGGGAGCCACCAGCATGGCCCTGGCGTCGACGATCTCGTCGCCCGCTTCCGGCTCGACATCACCAAGACCTGCGATACGCCCCTTTGCAAGGCGCAGCACGCCCTGGCTCACGCCATCCGGCAGGACCAGGCGGCCATTGACGATCGCAATGGGCCGGGCCTGCATCATGCCCATTCTCCCGGACCCCAGCCGGGGACATCCCGCGCGCGCCGGGTAAGGACTTCGAGGCAGGCCATCCGGATCGCCACACCCATTTCGACCTGGCGGGTAATCAGCGAACGATCGATCAGGTCGGCAACTTCGCTGTCGATTTCAACGCCCCGGTTCATCGGGCCCGGATGCATGACCAAGGCGTTGCCGGCAGCGCGTTTGAGACGCTTTTTGGTGAGGCCATAGAGATGGTGGTATTCGCGGGCCGAGGGGATGAATTGGCCGCTCATCCGCTCGGTCTGGAGCCGCAGCATCATCACCACGTCCGCACCCACAAGCGCGGCATCGAAATCGTTGAACGGCTCGGCCCCGATCGCCTCGATCCCGGCCGGCATCAGCGCGGGCGGCGCGCAAACCCTGACCCTGGCGCCCAGTGCCTGGAGGCACAGGATATTGGAGCGCGCCACGCGGCTATGCAGGATGTCGCCGCAAATAGTGACGGTGAGCCCGTCGATCTCTTCCTGCCCTCGCGGCTTGAGCGCGTGCCGCAAGGCCAGTGCGTCGAGCAGCGCCTGGGTCGGATGTTCGTGCTGCCCGTCGCCGGCATTGAGTACCGGGCAATCGACCTTGTCGGCGATCAGCGCCACGGCTCCGCTCGAGCCATGGCGGATCACGATCGCATCGGCGCGCATCGCATTGAGGGTGACCGCCGTGTCGATCAGCGTCTCGCCCTTTTTCACCGAGCTCTGGGCGGCATGCATGTTGACCACGTCGGCTCCCAACCGTTTCCCGGCGATCTCGAAACTCAACAGCGTACGCGTGGAATTCTCGAAGAAGGCATTGATGATCGTCAGCCCCGCGAGGTGGTCGGTGTGCTTGTTCGGACGGCGATTGAGCCTCACCCATTGCTCGGCCTCGTCGAGCAGGAACAGGATCTCGTGCCGTTCGAGTTGTTCGATTCCCAAAAGGTCGCGATGGGGGAAGGCCATGGCGCCGGCCGGATAGCGATTCCTCGAACTCGTTGCCGCTGCCGAAGCAGCCGGCGCGGCAATCCGGCCAGGATTCTCGGGCAAGGCATCGAACTCGTCGAACGATATCGCGGTGCCACGGTCCCTTAATGCGTCGGCGATCCTGATCCGCCAGGCCGAAGGAACCCCGCGATTGGGCTGCCGCCATTTGAGGCGATTGGCTTCCGAAGCGCCGAGGCTCGCGGCCACTTCGTCGACAATCGCCCAGGTGAGATGTTGCGCCATGAATCCTGCTCAACTGGACATTTCGTCCAGCAAAGTCGGCATAGGGTCGGTTTTCCTCCTTGGCAACGACTTCCGCCGAACAGAATCGCCGTTTGCGCCGATATCGGTGGAACACTCCGCGATGCTTCCCTAGATTGGCGCGAGGAAACCGGATCGGGGCATCATCGGGAAAGACAATATGAGTTTCGCGGGCAAGGTCTGGCGTTTGCTGGTGGGCATCAAGGACGGTCTCGTCCTCCTGTTCATGCTGCTGTTCTTCATCACCCTGTTCAGCGTTCTTTCGAGCCGCCCGAGCCCTGGCGTGGTCCGCGAAGGCGCCCTGCTGATCGCCCTCGACGGGACGGTGGTCGAGGAAGCCTCGGAGTTCGACCCGCTCGATGTCCTGCTTTCGCAGCGCCTGCCGACCACCGAATATCCGGTGCGCAACATAGTCCGCGCGCTCGATGCCGCCGCCACCGACGAGCGGATCAAGGCGGTGGTGCTCGACCTGTCGCGCTTCCTTGGCGGCGGGCATGTCCATGTGCAGGAGATTGCCGCGGCGATCGACCGCGTGCGGGCGGCGGAAAAGCCGGTCCTGACCTTTGCGGTCGCCTATGGCGACGATGCGGTGATGCTCGCGGCCCATGCCAGCGAAGCCTGGGTCGATCCGATCGGCGGCGCGGCCATCCTCGGCCCCGGCGGCAACCGCCAATACTACAAGCGCCTGTTCGACGAATTCGGCGTCAACGCCCATATCTACCGGGTCGGCGAATTCAAATCGGCGGTCGAGCCCTACATGCTTACCGGCATGTCGCCGGAAGCGCGCGAGAATACCGAAGCGCTCTATGCGGTGGTCTGGGAGGAGTACAAGGCCAGTATCAAGAAGGCGCGGCCGCAGGTCGATATCGAGGCGATCACCCGCGATCCGGTCGGCTGGCTCGGGGCCTCCGGGGGCGATACCGCCGCAGCGGCGAAAGCCGCCGGGCTGGTCGACGTGATCGGCGACCGGGTGGCCTTCGGCGAGCGCGTCGCCGAACTGGTCGGCGAAGACCGGTTCGACAGCAACCCCGGCAATTTCGTCCATACCGAACTCGGCCCCTGGCTGGCGGCCAACCGCCCCGACAGCGGCGGCAAGGCGATCGGCGTGGTGACGATCGCCGGCGAGATCACCGATGGCGACGAGGGGCCAGGAACCGCCGGCGGCGAGCGGATCAGGGAGTTGCTCGACGATGCGCTCGACGACGACCTCGCTGCGCTCGTGATCCGGGTGGATTCGCCCGGCGGCACGCTGACCGGGTCGGAGGAAATCCGCCGCGCAATCATGCGCCACAAGGACAAGGGGATCCCGATCGCCGTCTCAATGGCCAATTATGCCGCGAGCGGCGGCTATTGGGTCTCGACCCCGGCCGACCGGATCTTCGCCGAGCCCGAAAGCGTGACCGGATCGATCGGCATTTTCGGCGTCCTGCCGAGCTTCGAGCGCACCCTCGCCCGTTTCGGGGTCGATAGCGATGGCGTACGGACCACGCCGCTGTCCGGCCAGCCGGACCTCTTGGGCGGGTTGACGCCCGAGGTCGACCAGTTCCTCCAGGCCACGATCGAACACGAATATCGCGTGTTCCTCGATGTCGTCGGGCAATCGCGCGGCAAGAGCGCGGACGAGGTCGACACGATCGGCCAGGGCCGGGTGTGGGATGGCGGCACGGCGCGCCAGCTTGGCCTGGTCGACCAGTTCGGCAATCTCGACAATGCGATCGAATGGGCCGCCAGGGAGGCAGGGCTCGAAGCGGGCGACTGGCATGCACGCTTCATCGGCTCGCGCCCGTCGCAATATGATTCGCTGATCCGTGCGCTGCTGATCGGCGGCGAAAACCGCGAGGCTGCCGCGCCGCGCGACCTGTTCGCGCTCGTCGGGGCGCAGCATCGCGACGTTACAGCGCAGGTCGCCCGCGATCTCGAGCGGCTGCTCGGCGCGAAGGGCGCACAGGCCTATTGCCTCGAATGCGCCCCGCTGCCCGCGGCGAGCGAGCGGCAGGCCGAGCTCGGCTTCTTCGCCCGGCTGGTCAGGCTGTTGCTCGACTAGCCGCACGCCCCGGCGCGGGTTTGCGCTTGTCTTGGCGCGCCGGAAATGGCAATGGCCCGCCCCTGCCGGCAAGGCCTTTGCCTCGCATCCCGGCGGGCGCGTAGCTCAGTGGTAGAGCACACCCTTCACACGGGTGGGGTCGCAAGTTCAATCCTTGCCGCGCCCACCATTCTCCCGCATCCGGCACGCAGCCGGGTCAGCCTGTCCTGAGCCTGTCGAAGGGGTATAGAGCGGGCGGATCGCGCTGGCGGCTACGTCGGTGCCATGGGAATTAAGTATACTGTCCCCGGAATTCGCTGCTGTCCCTAGAATTCATTCTAGTTAAAGCCCGTCAATCGAAGATGCTCTCTTGATATATTTGAGGGCAGCAACCGCATTTGCAAAAGACGCAGCAACCAATAAATAAAATATGGCGCCTTGTTGTGAAGTCGAAATTATTGCTGCTAAGCCACAAGCTACTGAAGCTCCGCCAAACAACCAAGCTGCAATTTGAGCAAGCTTCCGTTCTGATTTCAACATGAAATGTCTACCGCCACGGTAATGACTAGCGC
>NZ_DBNHSF010000194.1:0-2037 GCF_057143545.1 Candidatus Andeanibacterium sp. | reverse complement strand
TCCGAATAGACCTTCTCCGCCGCCTTTTCGCGGATGTGGCAGGTGTTGAGCACAACCAGGTCCGCCTCTTCGCCTTCGGGCGCGGGCGCGATCCCCTGTTCGGCCAGCAGCTCGGCCATCCGCTCGCCGTCATAGACGTTCATCTGACAGCCGAAGCTTTTGACCCTGTAGGTCCGGGGTGGGGTGGCCGGTTTCATGGAGGCGCGGCGCTTACAGGAATTGGGGAAGCGTCGCAATCGCCCTCCCCATTGATGGGGGAGGGATACGGAGGCTTGGCCCGCAGGGCCTAGTCGCAGTTGGGTGGGGGTGATGCTTCCGGTCGCTACAAAATCACCCCCTTCCGAGCTCCGCTAGCTCGCAAGCGAGCAAGCTGCGCTGTCCTTCCCCCATCGATGGGGAAGGGAACCAAAATCAGGTCGGCGGATCGTCTGGCTGCGGTTTGGGGACGTAGCGCACCGCCGCCACCCCATGGACGAATTCCCGCACCGGCTTGCCGAGCGCGGCCACCAGCGCATCCTCGATCCGCCGCCTCGCCTCCGCGCCGATCGCCTTGCGTCCGCGAAAATCCTCGGGCGAGAACGGCTCGAGATAGGTAACCGTCACCGGGAAGCTCCCCGCGCGCGCCAGCACACGCTTCGCATTGTTGAGCCCGGTCTCGTCGCCGACCCAGCCGATCTCCTCGGCCACCGCGCCGTAATCGAGCAGGACCGGCTGGACCAGCACGCCCGGCGGGGGCGGTTCGAGCACGCTCAGCATCGAAGTCTTGAACGGTAGCAGCGAATGGCCGTCGGTGGTGGTGCCTTCGGGGAACACGGTAACCGACCAATTGTCCGACAGCGCCTCCTTCAGCGCATTGACCTGCGCCGCGACGTCGAACCGGGCCTCGCGCTTGACGAAGACCGTGCGGTTGAGCCGCGCGAGCCAGCCGACCACCGGCGTTTCGGCCACTTCCGCCTTGGCCACGAAGGCGGTGCCGCTCGATCCCGACAGCGCCAGGATGTCGAGCCAGGAGACGTGGTTGGCGATGTAGAACACGTCGCGCTTCAAATGGGTGCCCGCGATCCGCACCCGCGCGCCGCAAATCCGCGCGGCCAGCTTCAGGAACAGTTTGGGGAAGGGCGAGCCGTAAGCAAACAGGCGATAGAGGTAATGGAGCGGCAGGAACGCCACCAGCAGCAGCGCCATCGCCAGCGTCCTTGTGACGATCCGGATCCATCCGGCCAGCGTTACGGGGGTTGGATGGCCTGCGGCTGCCCTGGCGCGCAGCTGCGCCCGGTCAGCTTTCGCGGTCGAGCCGGACGCCATATAGCTCCATCCGGTGATCGACCAGGCGATAGCCGAGCTTTTCGGCAATCACCCGCTGGAGCGCTTCGAGCTCGGGATCGACGAATTCGACGACCTTGCCGGTCTCGACATCGATCAGATGGTCGTGATGCGCTTCGGGCGCCGCTTCGTAGCGGGCGCGGCCATCGCCGAAATCGTGCCGGTCGAGGATGCCGGCCTCTTCGAACAGGCGGACCGTCCGGTAGACGGTTGCGATCGAGATCTTGGAATCGATCGCCGATGCGCGTTCGTGCAGCAATTCGACATCGGGATGGTCGGCGCTCTCCGACAAGACGCGCGCAATGATGCGGCGCTGCTCGGTAATTCTGAGGCCGCGCTCATGGCACAATTGCTCAAGGTCGATTGGCTGCGTCAAACTGCACTCCCGAACGAAAACGCCCCACAGGTTTTAGACCTGTGGGGCACTTTTTCAACCGCCAGCGGTGAATCGGGCCTATGCGACCTTTTTCTTGCGGCCGCGCTTCTGGCCGGGCTTGCGGCCCAGGCCGATCTTCTTGGCCAGCTCGCGGCGCTTTTCGGCATAGTTGGGGGCAACCAGCGGATAATCCGCCGGGAGGTTCCAGCGCTGGCGATAGGCGTCGGTGCTGAGCCCGTGATCGGTCGAAAGATGCCGCTTGAGCATCTTCATCTTCTTGCCGCAATCGAGACAGGTGATGCTGTCGGGCTTGATCGAAGAGCGGATCGAAACGGCCG
>NZ_DBNHSF010000193.1:0-4145 GCF_057143545.1 Candidatus Andeanibacterium sp. | reverse complement strand
GGCCGAGGGCCCGCGGCTGCACAGCCGCAAGCTGCGCGCGTTTAACGAACCGCCGTTCAGGTGAGGGAGTGGTAAGTAGGCAATAGGCAATAGGAATCAAGAAATAGATGATACGACCAAATTCCCACTGCCTATTGCCTATTGCCTATTGCCTCACCAGCCGGTCGGCTTGCCCTTGTTCTGCTCGTCGAGCCAGGTCTTGAGCGGGGCGAAATATTCCACCAGCGCCTCGCCGCTCATCTCGCGCGAACCGGTGAACGCTTCGAGCGCATCGGGCCAGGGCTTGGAAGCGCCCATTTCGAGCATGGCGTTGAGGTTTCTGCCGACTTCCCTGTTGCCGTAGAAGCTGCAGCGGTGAAGCGGCCCTTCCCAGTCGGCCTGTTCGCAGGCTGCCTTGTAGAACTGGAACTGCAGGATCCGCGCGAGGAAATAGCGCATATAGGGGGTGTTGCCCGGTATATGGTATTTCGCGCCCGGATCGAACGCGTTGGCCGGCCGCGCGACTGGCGGCGTGATCCCCTGGTATTCGCGCTTCAGGTCGACCCAGGCGTTGTTGTACTGGTCAGGCGTGATCGAACCGTCGAACACGCCCCAGCGCCATTTATCGACCAGCAGGCCGAACGGCAGGAACGCGACCTTGTCCATCGCCTGGCGCAGGAGCAGGCCGATATCCTTGTCGGCGCTGGGCACCCTGGATTCGTCGAGCAGGCCGATCTGGACGAGGTATCGCGGCGTGATAGAGAGCGCGATCGCATCGCCGATCGCTTCGTGGAACCCGTCATTGGCGCCGTTCAGGTAGAGATAGTCGAGATCCTTGTAGGCCCGCTGGTAGTAATTGTGCCCCAGCTCGTGGTGGACGGTGCGGAAATCGTCCGAATTGATCTTGGTGCACATCTTGATCCGCAAATCGTCCTTGTTGTCGAGGTCCCATGCGGAGGCATGGCAGACGACCTCGCGATCCTGCGGCTTCACGAACAGCGAGCGCTCCCAGAAGGTTTCCGGCAGCGGATCGAAGCCGAGCGAGGAGAAGAAGCCCTCGCCGTATTTGACCATGCCGATCTCGTCGACATTGTTCTCTTGGAGCAATTCGCCAATGTCGTAACCGATATCGCCGGAACCTGCCGGCGCGACCAGCGGATAGATATTGCCCCATTCCTGGGCCCACATATTGCCCAACAGGTCCGCCCGGATCGGACCGGTCGCCGGCTGCACCGCATCGCCATATTTCTCGTTGAGCTTCCAGCGGACATAGGTGTGCAGCGACTGGTAAAGCGGCTTGAGGTCCTGCCAGAGTTTCTCCGTGAGCGCTGCGAATTCTTCCGGCGGCATATCGTAGCCCGAGCGCCACATCGCCCCGACATCGGAGAAACCGAGTTCCTTGGCGCCGTCATTGGCGATCGCGACCATGCGGGCATAATCGTCCTTCATCGGGGTGCCGACATTGTTGTGCCAGCTTTCCCACATTTCCTTCAGCTCTGCCGGCGTGCGTTCGAGATTGCCCATCTGCTCTTCGGCATCGACACCGGGAATTTCCTCGCCGTTCAGCGTCGCCACGCCCTTGCCGTATTGCGACTGGAGATCGGTCGCGATCTCGTTGAGTTCGGTCGCGGCCCCTTCCGTCGTCGGTGCCGGCAGCACGATCCCGGTGCGAAGGATATCGAGCTTGCGCTTCACGTCCGGATCAAGCCCGTCGATCTTCGCATAGCGCGCGGCACGCAGCGCCAGATCGACCGACAGCTCGGTCCCTTCGGCTCCGGCTTCGGCCGCAAGGGCGTCGGTATCCTGAGTGATGTAGGTCGCGTTGATCCAGTAGATCTTGCTCGCCCGGTTCGAATAGTCGAGTAGCGCGGATTCGGCGGCCGCGACGAATTGCGCCGCGCCTTCGGGTGTTTCGGGATATTCGGTCTGCATTACCGCGTCGGGATCGGGCGCCTCGACCTTGGTGCAGGCGCTCGCTCCCAGCGCCAGGGCGCTGGCAAGCAATACGGATTTCATCGGGAATTTCATTGTCGGCTGCCTTTCGGGGAAGAAGTATTGTTTGAAACCGGTTTGGCCTGCCACGCGCACCAAATCAAGGTGTTTGACTAGTCCGACAGGAACGCTGCGATCGCCTCGCCCAGGTCCGGGCCGGTAACCGATCCCATGTGGGTTCCGGGGATCGATCTGAATTCGGCATCGGGCAGTGCGTCGGCCAGGGCCTCGGGCGAGCCATTGTCGCGATCGAGATCGCCGCACACCACCAGGGTCGGCATGGCGATGGCCGCCAGGTCGGCCCGGTCGATGTCGCCGACCGATTCCAGCAGCATCCACGCCGCCGCCCGGTCGGTGTTCATCGTCTTCATGAACTGCACGGCAAAAAATGCCGGTTCGCCCTGCTTGATCTCGTCAAAGCGCTCGATGGCATCGATGAAGAACTCGCGGCGAGATGCCCAGTCGCAGAGCCCTTCGAGCCCCATTCCGGCGAGCACCAGACGGCGCGGCGCCAGGCCCGAAATCACGCATTGAACAGAAATGCGCGCGCCCAATGAGAAGCCGGCCAGATCGTAGTCAGTCAGTCCAAGACGTTCGACCAACGCGGTGATATCCTTGACCAGCACATCGTCGGGATAGGCGGCGCGATTGTGCGGTGTGGCGCTGTCGCCGTGGGCGCGCAAATCGGGCATGATGACCTCGAAACCGGCGTCGACAAGCCGCTGCGCGTGCCCGAACTTGATCCAATTGGTCTCGGCATTCGAGAACAGCCCGTGGAGCAGGACGACCGGCCTGCCCGCCCCCATCTGGTGGACTTGCAGTTCGACGCCGTCGAACGATTTGAAATAGGTCGAGACCAGTTCGGTCATTCGGGCACGCTCCCGGTTGCCTTGCGCCATTTTTCGACCAGTTCGGGATAGTCGGTGGTCTTCTTGCGCGGAAGTCTCGATGTGTCGAGCCATGCCTCGTGCAGGCCCTCGACGCCGAAATGCCAGTGCGGGACAAGGTCCGACGGATCGTCGAATGTGCCCACTGTCAGATCCATGTTTTCGCCCTCGACGAACTGGAAACCGAGCGGCGAGCCGCAATTCGAACAGAATGACCGCTGCGCGATCGGGGAACTGCGGTACCAGTCGGGCTCCGTCTCCCATGTGCAATCGGCCTTGGCCAGGTGGACGAAGGCGGCGGCGAACCCGCCGGTCGCGCGCTGGCACATGCGGCAATGGCAGAGATAGGCCTTGTCGGTGTCGATCGTGGCGCGATAGCGGACCTTGCCGCATTGGCAGCCGCCGGACTTCACTTCGATAGCCATACGCGCCTCCTAGGCGATCCGCGAACCCCGCAGGCTCAGCCAGCTAGCTGACACGATTGCCCCCAGCGCGGCAAGCGCCATGTCCTTCTGGGCGTCCCACATGTCGCCTTGCTGGCCATTGTAATCGTCCGCCAGCGGCCCGGCCATGAACCAGGTGAGACAATATTCGAAGATCTCGTAGAGGCACGACATCGAAAGCACGAAGGCCAGCGCGACCCAGATCCCCGCCCGCCGGACCAGCCCCTTGATATGGCAGATTTCCATCACCGGGCGGACCATCAACAGCCCGAAAGCGAGATGCACCAGCCGGTCGTAATGGTTGCGGGTCCAGCCGGTCAGCTCCTGGAAGTTGCCGCCGGTGAGCGCGGCATACCATTCCTCATAGGGAATGTTCGAATAAGTGTAGCGTCCGCCGAGCGTGTGGAGCAGCAGGAACAGCACCACCTGCCCGAACGCCCTGTCGCTGATCGGCCAACGCTTCAGCAGGAAGGGCATGGCGATGAGCGCGAGCAGGGTCGGCCCGTGATGCAGCCAGGCGACAGCGGGATAGGGCTGGTCGATCTGGGCGAGCCCGAGCGCGATGGCGAGCAGGCCCAGCCAGGTCCATTGGAGCTTGCTGGGTATCCGGCGGGACACGAAATTCGGACCCGCCATCGCCCTCAACCCTTCTTCAAGTGACGGCGGCCGAGCAGTTCGGCGATCTGGACCGCGTTCAGCGCCGCGCCCTTCCTGAGATTGTCCGAAACGCACCACAGCGAGAGCCCGTTATCGACCGTCGGATCGTCGCGCACGCGGCTGATGAAGGTCGCCCCGTCGCCGACGCATTCGATCGGCGTGACGTAACCGCCGTCCTCGCGCTTGT
>NZ_DBNHSF010000192.1:0-2835 GCF_057143545.1 Candidatus Andeanibacterium sp. | reverse complement strand
CTTGCCGTCGAGCAGGACGAAGCCTGCGAGCGCGCCCTGTTCGACCATCGGGAAGGCCATCGCGCCGGGGAGCGCGCCGGGTGCGCCCGCGAGGTCGAGCGGCTTGCGCTCGGCGCGCATCAGCGCGAAGGCGGGGTTGTCGTCGAGATAGGCGTCCGGTGCGCCACCAAGCTGGCCGGCTGCCAGCCGGTAGCTCCCGTCGCTGGCGCGCAGATACAGCGCCGCATCCGATCCTCCGGCATAGGCCGATACCGCTTCGACTGTCGAACCGCACAAAGCCGGCATCCGGTCGAAATGGCTCGCCGAGTGGACGAACCGCCTGAGCGCCTTTTCCGCCTCCTGCCACTCCTTGAAGAAGAACCGCTCGATGTGATGTTCGAACCAGTGATGCAGGCGGTGGAAACTGAGGAACAGCAGCACGGCGAGACCCGCCGAGATGAACGGCCCGGCGGTTGGCCAGGCGACCGGGATCATGCTCTTGGCGACGTATTCGACGAGGCCGAACACCACCAGCAAGGTGAAGGCCGCGGCACCATAGACCAGCGTGCGATTGACCGCGAAGTTGAAGTCGAACAGCCGCTGGCGCAGCAGGCCGTAGGCAAGCAGCGCCAGGGCGACGACGCCCAGCAGTCCGGAAAGCCACGAATTCCCCAAGGAAAGGACCCCGAAGACGACCATCAGCATGAACAGCACGAATGCAGCGGCGACGATCTTGATGCGATTGCGCGCAGCTGCGTCGTTTCGCCTGTAATTCGTCGCAACCACCCCATAACCGAACAATTGGTGCAGGATCACGAAGATGATCCAGATGAGCGCTGCCAGCGGGCGCGAGGTCGGCCCCAGGATCTGTAACAAGGGAAGGAAAAGCGCCACGAATCCGGAAGCCAGCGCCACGGCGGAAACCAGGCGGCCTTGCCGCGCGCTGCTTGCTCCTCCCGAAATCGCCAGCGCGAGATAAGGCCAGAGGAACCCCAGCGCGATATTGCAGGGGAGCTTGAGCGCCAGCACGACGGGAGCATAGGCCCAATCGGGCAGGAAGCCGAGGCCGGGAAACGGGCTCATCCCGGGAAGCATGATCGCCAGCATGGTGGCGGCCCGGTTGCCCCTGCCGCGGATCAGGAGGAGCAGCGTGAAGAACGTCATCAACAGCCAACGGAAGGCATTGGCAATCAGCAGGTTTTGGGTTGTGACACTCCTTTCGGCGGGCGCCTGGGCGATCAGGCTGACCGGGAAGCGCCGCTCGCCCCGCAGCACGGTGAGCGAGACTTCATCGCCCGCCTGCCAGCTTTGGTAATCGCCGAGAAAGGTCTCATGGCGCACCAGGTCGCCGGGCACGATGCCTGCCGCCGCGGCCGCGCCATCCTGCCCGACCTCGACAATCTCGTACCAGCCGGCGCTTTGGGCGGTCGAAGGATTGCCCTCCATGCCCAGCGCTTCCCATGAACTTGCCGCCCGGTTGAAGAAGGCGGACGAAATGGCGTCGTAACAGCTGGCGACGGCAGCCAGGACGCTTGCGGCGATCATCACGCGCCACACCCAGCGCGGCAGGTTGATCACATCGATCTTGTCGCTTGCCATGCGAATCCCCCCCGGTTTCGCGCCCCAGAAAGCGAGCCTAGCAGCGCTCGTGCCATGCTCAAGCAATCCCTTATCGTCACCCCGGCCTTGTGCCGGGGTCCAGCTTGTTGCGTGGTTGGGCAGGAAAGCAGCTGGATCCCGGAACCCCTGCCTGCGCAGGGGCAGGCAAGTCCGGGATGACTCGGGGGGCGTCGCTTGTGTAATCCCCGCGTCAGTGCCACTCTCCGGGCGGGGAGGGTCGATGACCGAATTCTTCACCTGGCTCGAGAACACGCCGGTCTCGCTGTTCATGCGCGAGGATTTCTACGCCTATTTCGTGCTGCTGATTTTCCATGCGCTGGGGATGGCGTTCCTGGTCGGCGGCGGGCTGGTGGTGGCTTTGCGCACGGCGGGCGTGGCGCGCGCCGCGCCGCTCGAGAGCTTCGCCAGGTTCTTCCCGTGGATGTGGTTCGGCACGGTGCTGGCGATCCTGTCCGGGATCGGGCTGCTGCTCGGCTATCCGGCCAAGGCGCTGACCAATCCGATCTTTGCATTGAAATTCGCCTGCCTGATCGGCGCGGCGCTGCTCACGCGACGGATTTCGCGGCGCTACATGGCGCTCTCGACGGTCGGCGAGCCGGTGCCGGCGGAGGCGCGCCGGGTCGGGATCGCGGCGATCGCGCTGTGGCTCGCGGGCGTCGCCGGGGGCAAGCTGCTGCTCTACACCAATTCGGTGCTGCTGGTGTCGAATGAGTGGTGAGGGGCGAATGGTGAGCACCGATCCCTTCATCGATCCCTATGCGGTGCAGTTCTGGGCCGAGGATATGGGGCTGGGCGCGATCATGTACACCAGCTGGGGCTGGCCGCTGGTCGAGATCCTCCATTTCATCGGGCTGTGCTTCCTGATCGGCGCGGTCGGGATGTTCGACCTCAGAATGATGGGCGCGGTCAAGGGGATTTCGCTCAAGGCGCTGCACCGGCTGATCCCGTTCGGGGTGGCGGGATTTGCGCTCAACCTGGTGACCGGCGCGATGTTCGTCCTCGCCGACACTGCGCAATATCTCTACAACCCCGCGTGGCAGACCAAGATGGCGCTGATCGGGATCGCCGGGGTCAATATGGTCACCTTTTATGCCACCGTGTCGAAGCGGGTCTATGCGCTGGGGCCGGACGATACCCCGCCGCTCGCCGCGCGGATCATCGCGGTCGTCTCGCTCGCGAGCTGGATCGGGGTGATCTGCGCCGGACGGGTGATCACCGCCTTCCGCCCGCCGTTCC
>NZ_DBNHSF010000191.1:0-31014 GCF_057143545.1 Candidatus Andeanibacterium sp. | reverse complement strand
TTCCCAGGGTGTCGTATTGCCGCTCGCCTGTTCCAGATTAGCGGGCTCGGGCGCCGCATTCGCCGAGCACAATTGCATGGTCGAAGCCTCGACCAGCGCCGCCTCCAGCGGGGTGAACATGTCGCCCGGGCCGGTATTGTCTTCGAACCGCAGCAGGCCTTCCTGCTCGTCGGCATTGACCGTCAGGATCACCCGGCCGAATTCGTACTCGCCGAGCGGGAAAGGGAAGAACACCAGGCTTGGCCCTTCGTATTCCGGCCCGAAAAAGCTCAGTGCGAATTCGACCTTGCTGCGTTGCTCGGTGGTGCCGGCAGCGCGGAAGGTGAAGCCCGAAGCGTCGATCGTCACCCGTGGTTCAAGGCTGCAATTCCCGCCCGGAGCATAATCGCCATAGATCGGCTCGAAGCCGGGTCCGTCGAGATTGTCGAGTGTGACCGCCTGCGCCGGCGACGCCGCCAGTGCCAGAATGGCGCCAAGAACGACAGGGACTCGGCGAAGAATTGCCAGCATCACCCGGCCTTCGCCAGTTCGACCACCTTGCGCAGGGTCTCGCGATAGACTTCCGGCTCCTGCGCCCCGGGGATCAGATAGCGCCCGTTGACGATGAAACTCGGCACCGCGTTGATATTTGCGTCACGCGCGCGCTGCTGTTCCATCCGCACCGCGATCTCGAGCGCCTCGTCGTCCAGTGCGTCTGCCATCGCCTTGCGGTCGAAACCGAGATTCTCGGCAATATCGAGCAGCACCTTGCGGTCGCCGATCCGGCGGTGCTGCTGGAACTGGGCGCGGAACAGGGCGAGCTTGAGCGCGGTCTGCGCTTCCATGCCTTCGACCGTCAGCGCCCAGCGCAAGAGCTTGTGCGCATCGAACGTGTTCCACATCATCGGCTCGGGCGGTTCGCCCTCACCGTCATATTCCATCGGAAACCCGGCCTTGCGCGCCACTTCCTGCAGGTTCGCACGCATCTGGGCGTATTCTTCGGGCGTGCGGTTATAGACTTCAGTAATGTGTTTTTGCTGGCTCTTGCCCTCGGGCGGGAGGTCGGGATTGAGTTCGAACGGCATCCAGCGCACTTCGACGTCGATCTCGCCTTCGAGCTCCTTCAGCGCCTTGGCGAATTGGGTGTAGCCGATCGCGCACCACGGACACATGACATCCGACCAGATGTCCACGGCCACTTTGGGCAGTTCGGCGTCACTCATTCTCCAACCACCATTTCATCATCTGGTGCGCGATCGCCTGCGAAGGCGGCGGGACGAAACTCTCGCTTTCGCGCTCCTTTTGCAAGGCCTCCGCCACTTCTTCGCGGGAAAACCAGCGCGCTTCCTCGATCTCGGTGCGGTCGATCTTCAGGAGCGCGCTGTCGGCATGGGCGTGGCAGCCGATCATCAATTGCGAGGGAAACGGCCAGGGCTGGCTGAAAATATAGCGCACGTCCCGCACCCTGACGCCCGCCTCTTCCTCGACCTCGCGGATCACCGCCTCCTCGATGCTTTCCCCCGGTTCGACGAAGCCCGCCAGCGCGGAGAAGCTCTTGGGCGGGAAGCGCGGCTGGCGCCCGAGCAGGAGCGTTCCCTTGTGCTCGACCAGCATGATGGTGACCGGATCGACCCGCGGGAAATGTTCGGCCTTGCAGGCCTCGGCAGAACAGGTCCGCTGCCAGCCGCCCTTGGCGAGTTCGGTCGGCTGCCCGCATTTTGCGCAGAATTTGTGGCGCGCATGCCAGTCGATGAGGCTCCGCGCACAGCCATAGATCGCCATGTCCTCCGCGCTCATCAGGGCGACCGCCTGCCAGGTCGCGCGATGGGCGAAGGCGGGATCGGCGCTGCCTTCCTTCGGAACGGCGGCGAAGGCCCCTGCCCCGCCCATCAGGCCGAGAAAGACCAGCTCGGCTCCTTCGGGCGCATCGGCCAAGGTCACCCAGGCGAGACTGCCATCGCTGTCGAGCTCGGGCACCAGCCCGTCGAGCTTGAGCAGCCTGGCGAGCGGCGAAGTGAGCGCGGCCAGCCGCTCGGGATCGGTCCTGACATAGTCGGCGCGTTCGATCTTCGATCCGGCAAAGGCAATATCGACCGCGCAGCAGGGCATGGGCTATCCTTGCTGCAGCGCGAGGTCCTTCGCAAGGGCCTCTTCGAAGTCCTCGTAAACCGGGTAGGTGAAGACCGGCATGTATTGCGTATAGAGCCCCGCGCGGCTGCCCGATGCCATGTCGACCACGCCGATCGTCCCGGCCGCCCCGGCCCAGCCATAGGCTTGCGGCGCACCGGCCCAGCCGACCCTGCCGCCCGCCCCGAAGCCGTAACCGGCGACCGAGGTGCCGTTGGTCACCGCAAGGTCGGGCAGGAGGTTCGAGGTACCGGTGCGCACCGCCGCTGCGCTCATCACGCGCTTGCCCTCGAGCATCCCGTAACCGGCCAGCATGCGCAGGAACCGGTCATAATCGCGCGGCGTCGAGGCGAGGCCCGAGCCGCCCATCGGGAACGGCGGCTTGTCGAGGAAGATCGAAAAACCCGGGAAATCGATCGGGATCACGAAGCCGCCGATCACGCCATAGGAAGTGGTCAGGCGATGGACTTCGCTCTGCGGGACTTGGAACCAGGTCTCCTCCATCCCGCAGGGATCGAAGATCCGCTCCTTGAGGAACGCGTCGAAGCGCTGGCCGCTGACCACTTCGATCACCCGGCCCATCAGGTCGAGCCCGGTCGAATAGATCCAGCGCTTGCCCGGCTGCCACACCAGGGGAAATTCGGCCAGGCGATCGGCAAACAGTTCGAGCCCGTGCACCGGCGCGCCGCGAAGCAGCTCCTCGATCGGCAGGCGGGTCAGCATCCCGCTGACGACCCCGGCCCGGTTCATCGCCTCCCGGATCGGTCCCTGCTGGACCGCCGAATATCCCAGCCCTGCGGTGTGGGTGAGCAGCTGGCGAATGGTGATGGGGCGTTCGGCGGGTTCGAGATTGTCCGGAGTAATCGCTCCGTCATACTCCTTCTGGACCATCATGTGGTCGAATTTGGGCAGGATCTCGGGCAATTCGGTGTCGAGCGTGAGCTTGCCTTCCTCGACCAGCATCATCGCCGCCATCCCGGTGATCGGCTTGGTCATCGAATAGATGCGATAGATGCTGTCCGCATCCGAACGGCGCGAGCCGTTGAACGAGTCGCGCCCGCTTCCGACCAGCTGCGCCGCTGCGCCACTGACGCCGATATAGGCGATCATGTTGGCGACCATGTCGCGGTTGACGTAATCGCGGCACATCTTCGCGACATTGGGGAAGGATTGGCCGGCCTGGGCCATTGTCCGCCCGCCAAACAAGGGAATGGCCGCGCTGGCGCCGAGCGCCGCGCCGGCGCGGATCAGGCTGCGCCTGGTGATCGCATTACGTTTCATCGCCTGTCTCACTCGCACCCCCAGCCTGTGCCCAAGCTTAACATGCCAAGGAGACTTGAATTGGCAAGGTGTATTATCTAGATAAGTCACATGCTCAATATCGTCTCGATCGTCATCGGCCTTGTCGCGCTTGCACTCGCCATTCCCTCGACCATCCCGCTGCTCGGCTGGGGCAACTGGATCGTGCTGCCGATAGCCGTGCTCGGCGCCGGGATCGGAGCACTTTCACGCTCGAACCATGGGCGCAATTTCTGCCTGATCGTGTTCGCGATTGCCTGCGTGCGGCTGTTACTGGGCGGCGGAGTGATCTAACTCCCTGTCTGGCCGGCGCTTCGAAAGACCGGGATTGCCGATCATGCCCAAGATTCATGGTTAACCGGACCGGCGCAGGATTGCGCCGGCGGCCACAATTTTTCCATGCAAATCATCCAGTTGCCGACTCGAATCCGCGATCAATGAAAAATCCGGGGGTTAACCCATTTCCGGCCCGCCGGCGGTAATTTTGCCCTTGCTCGCGGGAGGGCAGAATCAATGGTCCGGCAGAGACTAGGCGATTTCAACTGGCGGTTCCGCCGCAATGTCCTGCTGCCCGGGATGCTCATTCTTGCGGCCGCCGCGGCGCTTACGGCGATCGGACTGTTAAAATCCGCGAAGGCAGTCGACGACATTGCGACCCAGGCGCTCGCCTGGGAGCCCTATCGTGCGATCGGGCGCGGCCTCGACCAGATGGCGCTGGCGCAGGAAACCGTGGGCATCTGCGACCTGTGCGAAGCCAAGGTAGTCGGCCCCGATCCGGACACCGCCTGGATCGACCACAATATTGGCCGCAAGCTGTCCTATCTTTACCGCATCCACGAAGTCCATGTCCTCAACGAGGACGACCGGCCGGTCTATGCGCTGGTCAAGGGCGATCTCGTCCCGCCAGCACGCTTTTCCGAAATTGCGCCGGAAATCCTGCCCTTCGCCAGCCTTGTCCGGGGCCGGACCGTGCGCCCCAACGGCTTCAGCGACAGGTTGCCCGGCCAGCCAATCTCGCCGTTCAATGCGATCAGGACCAGCCCGACCGCGATCCACGCAACCGAACTCGGCCGGGTGCGAGGCCAGACCGCACTCATCAGCGTGTTCAGGATGCGGGCGGAAGCTCCGGACGAGAGCAGCACCGTGCGCCCGCCGCTGCTGGTCGCGATCCGCTATCTCGATGCCGCTTTCCTGACCGAAGCAACCACCCAGAATTACCTTGTCGAGCCCCGCTTTTCCGCGGATGGAACCACGGCACCGGGCGAGCAGGCGGCCCCGTTGATCAATATGGCTCAGCAGAATCTCGGCTATATCGTGCACAAGCCGATGCTCCCGGGTTCGATGTTGATCCGGCAATTGCTGCCGATGGCGATCGCCGGGGTCCTGCTCGTCGCTGCCCTGCTGCTCACGCTCACGCTCAAGCTGCGCAGCATGATGCGCAAGGAGCAGCGGCAGATGGACGATCTGCACCAGGCCCATGTCGAGTTGCAGGCGCGCGAGGCGCAGACCCACCACCTGGCCTTCCACGACATGCTCACCGGCCTGCCCAATCGCGGCCTGTTCAACAAGGATGCCGACAAGATCCTGGCGCTGGCCAAGGATGGCCGGCCGGTGGCGCTCCTGCTGCTCGACCTCGACCGGTTCAAGAACGTCAATGACCGCTTCGGCCACCTCGCCGGGGATGCGTTGATCCAGGAAGTGGCTCATCGCCTCGGCGAAATAGTCAGCCATCCATCCAAGATCGCCCGGCTCGGCGGCGACGAGTTCGCCATTATCCTGCATCCCGACGATCCTTCGGGCGATGTGAAGAAGACGCTCGATGCGATTCTCGAAACGATGCGCGCGCCGTTCGACCTGGTTGGCGGCCAGGCCCATGTCGGGGTGAGTATCGGCGTCGCCCTGGCCCCCGATTACGGGACCGATCGAACCGACCTGATGCGCAAGGCCGATATTGCGATGTACCGGGCGAAGGCTGCCGGCCGGGACTGCTACAGTTTCTTCACCGAAGCAATGGACGAAACCGTGCAGATGAAGGCGGCGCTCGAATCCGACCTGCGCCGGGCACTGGGATCGCTCAACGAATTCGAAGTCGTCTACCAGCCCCAGATCAACGCCCGGACGAACGAAGTCGCCGGATGCGAAGCGCTGCTTCGCTGGAATCACCCGATCCACGGAATGGTGATGCCGCAGATTTTCGTCCCGGTTGCCGAGGAGGCCGGGATCATCGGCGCGCTCGGCGACCTGGTGTTGAAGGATGCCTGCCGCCTGGCCAAGGCGCGGCCCGACCTTTCGATCGCCGTGAATCTTTCCCCGGTGCAGTTTCTCGAACAGGGATTTGCCGAACGCCTGGCGCGGGATGTCCGGCGGATGGAGGTCGATCCCGGCCAAATCGAACTGGAAGTCACCGAGGGCGTCCTGCTCGACGACAACGAGAATGTGCGCAACGCAGTGAGGTCGCTGCGCGAGAGCGGCTTCCGCATCGCGCTCGACGACTTCGGGACCGGCTATTCGAGCCTCAGCTATCTCAACAAGTTCGAGGTCGACAAGATCAAGATCGACCGGAGCTTCGTCCAGCGTCTCGGCAAGTGCGACGATGCCAATGCGATCGTGACCGCAGTGGTGACCCTTGCGCATGCCATGGGCTTGAGCGTCACCGCCGAAGGCGTCGAGGAACCGGAACAGGATGCGTTCCTGCGCCAGGTCGGCGTAGCCGAATTGCAGGGCTTCCTGTTCTGCAACGCCCTGCGGGCAAGCGAGATCGAGGAGGGCATCGTCATAGCGGTCGGCAATGGCAGCGACGCCCCGGATGGTCCGGACAACGCGAAGTCCGCCAACCGCCGCGCCGCGGCCTGATCAGCGAAGCGGACCACCAGGTTTCAACCGCGCCGCCTTGGCAAACACCGTCGGCAGGCCCGCCTCATCCAACCGTTCGACCGGCCACCATTCGCCCTCGTCCGGGACTTGCGAAGCCTCGATGGCCGACAGCGAAAGCGTCAAATGGAAATGGGTGAAGCTGTGGCGTACCGCCCCGGCCTTGCGCCATTCGCCCGCCAGCGGCGGCACGCCCGAACCGTCCGAGCGCGCGGTCCAGCCATCGTCGGGCAGCGCGCGCATCCCGCCGAGCATACCCCTGGCCGGGCGCCGCACGAGCCCGACATGGGCGCCTGCTTCACCTGGCCGCTCGATCCAGTAGGCCGTCCCTTCCCTTTCCGGCCTGGCCTTCTTCGCCGCCTTGACCGGGAAGCGCGCCGGATCGCCCGATGCCCGGCCTTGGCAAAGTGCTTCCAGCGGACAGAGCAGGCATTTGGGATCGCGCGCGGTGCAGATCGTCGCGCCAAGGTCCATCATCGCCTGGGCGAAATGCCCGGCCTCGCTCTCGGGCGTTATCGCATCGGCCTTCGCCCGGATCGCCGCCTTGCCGCCCGGCAACGGCTCGGCGATCGCAAACAGCCGCGCGACCACCCGCTCGACATTGGCATCGACCACCACCGCCCGCCGGTCGAAGGCGATCGCGGCCACCGCCGCCGCGGTATAGGCGCCCAGCCCCGGCAGCTCGCGCAATTCCGCTTCGGTATCCGGAAACCCGCCGCGCGCTGCCACTTCCCGCGCGCATTTCACCAGGTTGCGGGCGCGCGAATAATAGCCGAGCCCCGCCCAGGCAGCCATGACATCTGCCTCATCCGCCGCCGCCAATGCCTCGACACCCGGCCAGCGCGCGGCAAATGCCTCGAAATAGGGCTTCACCGCCGCGACCGTGGTCTGCTGCAGCATGACTTCCGATAGCCACACGCGATAGGGCCAATCCTTGTCCTGAACTTGCGCCTCGCCGGAGCCGGGGGGCATACGCCAGGGAAGTTCCCGCGCATGACTGCGATACCATGCGAGCAGGATTTCGGCGATCGGCCGGCTGGCTTCCATCGCCGCGCTATGGCATGGCTTTCAAGATCATGGAACGGAACAAGCCGGTAAATCGAAGAACCAGGCGCTACGAGCGTCCGCGTGGCGGCCCTGCCCGCTCGGTCGCCGAACTGATGCCCGATATCGGGCGGTCCGCCTTCCGCAAGTTCGGATTTGTCCAGTCCTCGGTCGTGACCCGCTGGCAGGAGATCGTCGGCCCGCACCACGCCCGGGTCTGCGCGCCCGAATCGATCCGCTTCCCGCCCGGCGAGAAGAGCGAGGGCATATTGCAGCTGGTTGTAACGCCGAGCCACGCCCCGCTGATCCAGCATGTAATCCCCGAAATCATCGAGCGGGTGAACCGGTTCTTCGGCTACAATGCCGTGACGCGGGTGAAACTTCGGCAAGGTTCGGTTCAGGCCCCCGCTGCTGAAACGCGCCCGGCGGCACCGCCGTCGCTCAAGCCGATCCCGATGGAACTCGGCGAAAGCCTGCGCGATATCGGCGATCCCGAATTGCGCACGGTGCTCGAATCCCTCGCCCGCAGCCTGGGCGGCAAGGAGGATGGGAAGGAATGAAAGGCCTGTTTCGCGCCGCGATGGCGCTGGGAGCAGCGGTGCTGGCGATGGGCCAGGCGCCCGCCCCGAACTGGAACACCCAATTCGTCGAGACCAGTGGCGGACACCGGGTCGGCAATCCCGCCGCAAAGGTGAAGCTGACCGCGTTCGAAAGCTATACCTGTCCGCACTGCGCCAATTTCGAGCGCGAGGCGGAAGGCGCGCTGAGGGTGGTCTACATTCATTCGGGCAATCTCTCGCTCGAAGTGCGGCACATCATCCGCGACCCGATCGACCTGACGGTAGCGATGCTCGCCAATTGCGGGCCGAAAGAGAAATTCTTCGACAATCACCGGGTGTTCATGCTGAGCCAGTCCACCTGGCTTGCCGGGGCCGTCAATCCTTCGCAGGCAAGGCTCAACCGCTGGACCAGCGGCGATCCGGCCGCCCGGCGCCGCAATATCGCACAGGACCTCGGGCTCTACGCGATCATGGAGAATCGCGGCTACACGCAATCAGAAGCCAACCAGTGCATCAACGACGATGCAATGGCCCGCAAGCTGGCGACCGACAGCGCCGCCAATGGCGAGACTTACGGGGTTCGCGGCACGCCGAGCTTCGCGATCAACGGCACCGTGCTCGAAAACGTTCATACCTGGCAGTCGCTCTCTGCCAAGATCGACGAACGCCTTTGATCGAAAGCTGTTGATAGGTCGCCAGCGCCAGCCTTAAGCTGTGCAAAACCACAGGCGGCAAGGTTACCGCGCTTCTATCGCTGCCCCCCATGGGCTAGCCCTGAGAGGACCATGAGAATGACTCTTTCGACCGTTTCCCTTCGCAAGGCGAGCCTGTTGGCGCTGTCCGCCCCGCTGGTTTTCGCTCTGGCAGCCTGTGGCGGCAGTTCCGATGCCGGGAGCGAGGAACTCCCGGCGGGCGAGCCGATCGCTCATATCGCGCCGCCCGAAGGCCAGGCCTGGCAGGATATTGCCGCCGAAACGCCCGAAGGCGGGTTCGTGATCGGCAATCCCGACGCGCCGCTCAAGCTCGTCGAATATGCTAGCCACACCTGCCACGTCTGCGCCGATTTCTCGCAGGACGGAGCCGAAGCGATGAATGGCTACGTCAACAGCGGGGTGGTGAGCTACGAGCTGCGCAACCTGATCCGCGACCCGGTCGACCTGACCATTGCGATGATTATCCGCTGCGGCGATCCGGCGCTGTTCCACCCGCTGGCAGACGAGGCCTGGGCCAATTTCGACGAACTCATGCAAACCGTGCAGGCCAACAGCGCGGCGATCTCGCAAGCGGCGGCGGCCAATCCCGACCGGCGGTTCCAGGCGATCGCCCAGTCTTCCGGGGTGCTCGATTTCTTCAACGCCCGCGGCGTCAGCAGCGAACAGGCCATGCAATGCCTGGCCGATAACGCGCGGGCCGAACAGCTGGCCGAACGCTCCGACGAACAATCGGAACAGCTCAACATCACCGGCACCCCGACCTTCTTCCTCAATGGAAGCCGGCTCGATGTGACCAGTTGGGCGGCGGTCGAGCCGATCCTGCAGAACGCCGGCGCGCGGTGAACAAGGTCGGACCAGGTTCGGCGATGCAGATCAGGAAGCTCAAGCTCACCGGCTTCAAGAGCTTCGTCGAACCGTCCGAACTGCGGATCGAACCGGGGCTGACCGGCGTCGTCGGGCCCAATGGCTGCGGCAAGTCCAACCTGCTCGAAGCGATCCGCTGGGTGATGGGCGAGAACTCGCCCAAGAGCATGCGCTCGGGCGGGATGGACGACGTGATCTTCGCCGGGACTTCGCAGCGCCCGCCGCGCGATTTCGCCGAAGTCGTGCTCCATGCCGCCGACGAGAACGGCGACGAGATCGAAGTCACCCGCCGGATCGAACGCGGCGCGGGCAGCGCGTATCGCGTCAACGGGCGCGATGTCCGGGCGAAGGATGTCGCGCTGGTGTTCGCCGACGCCGCGACCGGCGCGCATTCGCCTGCCCTGGTCAGCCAGGGCAAGATCGCCGGGGTGATCGCGGCCAAGCCGGCCGAACGGCGGCAGATGCTCGAAGAGGCCGCGGGGATCGCCGGGCTCCATGTCCGCCGCCGCGATGCCGAGAGCAAGCTGCGCCAGACCGAGACCAACCTCGCGCGGCTCGAGGATCTGATGGCCGGGCTCGACGCGCAGATCACATCGCTCCGGCGGCAGGCCAAGCAGGCCGAACGTTACAAGAAACTGTCCGAAGAGATCCGGCACGCCGAGGCGCGGTTGCTCTATGCCCGCTGGCGCGATGCGGCGGCCGCCGCCGATGCCGCGCGCGAGGCCGCGAAGCAGGCCGAGGGCAAGGTCACGCTTGCCCAGGCGAGCGCGAACGAAGCCCAAAAGGCCCAGCATGCGGCGGCCGAAAAGCTCACCGAAGCGCGCGACGAGTTGGCCGACCGGCGCGACGATGCCAGCGCCCATGGCCACCGGATGGCGGCGCTGACCAGTCAGCTCGAAGCGGCCGAGGAGCGGCTCGCCGATCTCGAGCGCCAGAAGCAGCGGCTCGAAGAAGATCGCGGCGAGGCCGACCGGCTGACCAGGGATGCCGCCGAAGCGCTCAGGAAGCTCGAACAGGAACTCGATTCTGCGAGCCGCTCGCTGGCTGCCGACGAAGAACGCCGCCCGGAAATCGCCGCCGCGGTCGAGCGCGCCGAAGCGGCGGCGCGCGCCGCCGAACTGGCGCTCGCCAAGGCGACCGCCGACCATGCCGGGGTCGAGGCCGAATGGCGGGTGGCCGAAGCCGAAGTGGCACAGGCGCAAGCGCGGCTGGCGCGGCTCGACGGCGAGGCGAAGCGGCAGGAAGAGACCCGCGCCTCCCTGATCGGCAGCGGCGATCCGGAACTGGCAGTCAAGCAGGCCATGAGTGCCGCCGATGCGTCCACCGCGAGGCTTGCCGAACTGCGCGCGGCGCTCGACACGCGACGCGCGGAGAAGGACAAGCTTTCCCAGGCTCGCGACGAGGCTGCCTCGGCCTTCGCTTCGGCCAAGGCCGAACTCGCCGGAATCGAACGTGAATTCACTGCCCTGCAACGCGATCGCGATGCCCGGGCGAAGCAGGCAGCGAACCGCAAGGGCCTGCCCTCGGCACTCGACAAGGTAAGGGCGGCCCCCGGATACGAACGCGCGCTGGCCGCGGTGCTGGGGCGCGATGCCCGCTCGCCGATCGGCAAGCCCGATAGCGATGGCGAGGGCCGTTTCTGGACCGGCAGCGAACCGCCGGCAGCCGTCGGCGACAGCCTTGCCGCCCATGTCGCCAGCTGTCCGTCCGAACTCGCGGCGCGGCTGGCGCTGGTCCATGTCGCGGACGAGGACGATGGCCGCGCGCTCAAGCCCGGCGAATGGCTGGTGACCAGGGCCGGGCATTTGCGGCGGTGGGACGGGTTCGTCGCGCGCGGCGAAGGGGCGGCCGAAGCGGCGCGGCTCGAAGCCGAGAACCGGCTCACCGAACTGGAGGGCGAATTGCCCGCGATCCGCGCTGTGGCCGAACGGGCGGAGGCTTCGCAGGCGACAGTCCAGGAGGCGCTCACTAGCCTGCAACAGACACTCATCGCCGCCGAACGCGAGGTCGCACAGGCGTCGGAGGAAGAGCGCGCGGCCCTGCGCGCGCTCGACCAGGCCGAAGCGGCGCGCGAGCGGCTGGCGACGCGGCTGACAGAACTCGACGCGGCCAAGGCCGACCTCGCCGAACAGCGCAAGCAGGCCGAGGCCGAACTCAAGGCCGCACAGGACAAGCGCGCTGGCCTGCCCGATCCCGAAAGCGGACGTGCAGCCCTTTCCGCCGCGCAAGCGAAGCACGAGGCGGCCCGCACCGCCCTGCAATCCGCCGCCGCCGACCTTGCCGCGCATGACCAGGCTCTGGCCGTGGCGCGCGAGCGCAAGGCCGCCCGCGCCGCCGATATGCGCGGCTGGGAAGCGCGCGCGGGCGATGCCACCCGCCGCCTGTCGGAAATGGCGCTGCGGCTCGAACAGATCGCCGAGGAACGCGCAGTGGTTGCGGCGAAACCCGCCGCACTGATGCAGGAAATCGAACAGGGCGATGCCGTGCGCGAGCGGCTGGGCAAGGAACTGGCCGAGGCCGAAGCCGCGGTGGCCAAGGCCAATGAGGCTGCGCAGGCCGCCGGCGCCCGCCTGACCGAATTCAACGAAGCGCTGGCGGAAGCGCGTGAGGCCCGGGCCGGCGCTTCTGCGCGCGCGGAAAACGAGGAATCCCGGCGCGAGGAAATGGCGCGCATCTCGGGCGAGCGGTTCGAATGCCCGCCCGGCATGCTCGCCGGCAAGTTCGCTTTCGACGAAGACAAGGTCCTGGGTTCGCTCGAGGAATCGGCCGAGCTCGAACGGCTCCAGGCGAGTCGCGAACGGATCGGCCCGGTCAACCTCGTCGCTGCCGACGAGCTCGAAAGGCTCGAGCAGGAACACGGGTCGAGCGCCGCCGAACAGGCCGAGCTGGCCGAAGCGGTCCACCGGTTGCGCGGCTCGATCGGCAACTTGAACCGCGAGGGGCGCGAGCGGCTCCGCACCGCGTTCGAAGCGGTCGACGAACATTTCCAGCGGCTGTTCACCCGGCTGTTCGAAGGCGGCAACGCCCATCTCGCGCTGGTCGATTCTGACGACCCGCTCGAAGCAGGGCTCGAAATCTACGCCCAGCCGCCCGGCAAGCGACTGCAATCGCTCACGCTCCTCTCGGGCGGCGAACAGGCGTTGACCGCGATTGCGCTGATCTTCGCGCTGTTCCTCACCAACCCAGCGCCGATCTGCGTGCTCGACGAAGTCGACGCGCCGCTCGACGATGCCAATATCGAGCGCTTCTGCGACCTCCTCGACGCGATGACCGCCGAGACCGACACCCGCTTCATGATTGTCACCCACAACGCCGTGACGATGAGCCGGCTGCACCGGCTGTTCGGGGTGACGATGATCGAGAAGGGCGTTTCGCGGCTGGTCAGTGTCGATCTTGGCGGGGCGGAGGAACTGCTCGCGGCGGAATAATGACCGAGACCGCCGCCAATGTCCTGAAAGCCCGCCTGCGCGCCGATCTCAAACCGGCGATGATCGAGCGCCGCAAGGAGGAAGCCGCGCTGCTGCGCACTTTACTTGCCGCGATCGACAATGCCGAGGCACCGGCGCAAACCAGCGAGCAAGCAAGCGCCGCATCGGCCGATTTCGGCTCGGGCGGCGGCGAAGTTGACCGGCTCGACCTGTCGGAGGCCGATCTGGCGGCGATCCTCTGGCGCGAAATCACCGACCGCGAGGAGAATGCCGCGGAATTTGCGCGCAGGGGCGTTTCCGATCGTGAACAGTCCTTGCTGAGCGAAGCCGATTTGATCCGGCGCTATCTCCCCTGATCTCCCTGCCAGCGCATCGCCGCCTTTTTAAGCGCGCAATCTTCCCCTAAGACCGTTCCCCAGAGGGAACAGGAAGGCCAGGAACCGCATGGGCAAGTCACTGCTCGAACGATTGCTGTCGGGAATGATCACCAGCGGCAAGCTGCAGATCACGCTCGCGAGCGGCAAGGAACTGCATTTCGGCGAATCCGCCGCAGGCTATCCCGACATCGCGATCCGCTTCACCGACGGTAGAGTTCCGCGCGACATCTTCACCGATCCCCGGCTCGGCGCGGCCGAGGCCTATATGGACGGGCGGATCGTGATCGAGCAGGGCGACGTGATGGATTTCGTCCAGCTGGTCCAGTCGAACCGCCCGTGGGAGGGCGGCGCCGAACTGCGCGAACCGACCGCGCTGCGCCGGATCAAGGACAAGGCGGTGGTCGCCGCGCGCAGCTTCAACAGGCCGGGGTCCTCGCGCAAGAATGTCTCGCATCATTACGATGTCGGCAATGCGCTCTACCGGCTGATGCTCGACGAAGAGCATATGCAGTATAGCTGCGCCTACTGGCCGAGCGACAATATGACGCTGGCCCAGGCGCAGGAAGCCAAGCTCGCCCATATCGCGGCCAAGCTGGCGATCCAGCCCGGCCAGCGAGTGCTCGATATCGGCTGCGGCTGGGGCGGCATGGCAATCTACCTTGCGCGCAAATTCGATGCCGAAGTGCTCGGTATCACGCTCAGCAGCGAGCAGCTCAAACTGGCACAGGAGCGGGCCGAAGCCGCCGGTGTGTCAGCGAGGGCGAAGTTCGAGCTGGTCGATTATCGCGACCTTGCGAAGCGCGGCGAGAAATACGACCGGATCGTCTCGGTCGGGATGTTCGAGCATGTCGGCGTGCCGCAATTCGAGACCTTCTTCCGCGCCTGCGCCAACCTCATGCCCGATGACGGCGTGATGCTGCTCCACACGATCGGGCGGATGGGCACGCCCGGACGGACCGATGCCTTCACCGACAAATATATCTTCCCTGGCGGCTATATCCCGGCGCTGAGCGAAACGGTCGAAGCGAGCGAAAAATTCCGCCTGATCGCGACCGATGTCGAGACGCTGCGGCTGCATTACGCCAAGACCCTGCGGCAGTGGTATGCCCGCTGCATGCGGCACCGGGATGCGATCGTCGAGATGTATGACGAGCGCTTCTTCCGGATGTGGACCTTCTATCTCGCGGGGGCGACTTCGAGTTTCGAGAATGGCGGGATGTGCAATTACCAGATCCAGTTCGCCCGTTCGCGGCGCGCGCTCCCGCTGACCCGCGACTATATCGGCGAGACCGAGCGCAACCTGCTGGCCTGATCCGGCAGGGCAATCAGGACTTGCGCCAGCCCTGCATGGTCAGCGCCTGGATGAGCTCGTCGAATTCCAGCTCGACCCCGATCACCTTGCCCGAAAGCATGTGAATCGCGCTACGTTCGCCCTTGGGGACGATCGCCTCGATATTTTCGGTGTTTATGGCAATCTCCTCGCCTTCCGAACGGGGCACCTTGACCAGCTTCATGCGCTCATTTCCCCTTGCGAACCGCTTCCGTTGGGTGCGGCCGATGGTTGGGCCGCGGTGACGAATTGGCGCCCCGGCAGCATCACGAACTGGGGCTCGAAGTCCGCATAGTTGCAAGTCATTTCCTCGCCCTCCGCGATATCCCTGGTCGCCAGCCCCACATCCGGATCGGTGAAATCCGTGTTGGGATCGGTACTGTGGTTCATGAAACGGCCATGGTCAAATTCGATGATCACCAGGTCCGGCCGGACAAGATGGGAATAGCTGTATCGCGTGATGAACGCCTGCTGGACTTCGCTGAGCGAAAGTATGTCCGAAACCGACAGCAGCAGGTCGAATCTGGTATCGAAGCGCCACACGGAATCGCCCTTCTTGATCGGCGCAGCGGCAAACACGCCGACCCCCTCGATTTCGCTGGGGCCGACATAGGTCGGGACTGTCATCATCTCCTGGGTTCCGGGCGCGCGAAACAGGCGGGCGCCCACGCATTGCCGGACCGTCCGGCAACAGGCGCTCATTGCTACCGCTCAATGCGAACGGCAATAGGGTGCCGGCCAATATCCTCAGCCGAGCACCAGCCGCGGTCCCTTGCCGCTGGCTGCCATGCGATCGTCCTTGTTGTAGAGCTGGCATTTCTGGAGGCTGAGACAGCCGCATCCGATACATTGGTCGAGCTGGTTGCGGGTGCGGGTGAGCAGCAGGATCCGCTCGTCGATCGCGCTCCTCATCGAGCGGCTGATCTTCTGCCAATCGTGGAAGGACGGGGTGCGGCCCTGCGGTAGGCGCGCCAGCTCCTGCTCGATCTCGTCGAGCCCGAGGCCGAGCCTCTGGGCTATCAGGATGAAGCTGACCCGGCGGATATCCGAGCGCAGGAAGCGGCGCTGGTTGCCGCTCGTCCGGAGCGAGGTGAGCAACCCTTTCTCCTCGTAGAAGCGGATCGCCGACACCGCGACACCGGTTCTCTGTGCCAATGTCCCGATCGGGATGAACGGATCTCTTGCCATCAGCTATTGCCCCCAACCATCTGTTTCTTCGTATTTATTCTTCGAAACATCGCCATACTGCCATTCAGAGCTTGACCTAAAGTTAACTTGAGGTTGCAGGTTAGGCAAGCGCGGTGATTCGCGATGGTTTCGCGCTACCCGCGAGAAGCGACAACGATATGAAGGAGAATTGGCCAATGGCTGTCGGGATGATCGAACATGTGAACCTGACCGTCACCGACCCGGAGCGGAGCGCAAGGCTGTTCCGTGACCTGCTCGGCTGGCACGAGCGCTGGCGCGGACCTTCCCAGATGGGCGGCGAGACGATCCATGTCGGGAGCGAGGCGAGTTATCTCGCGCTCTACACCAAGGAAGGGGCCAAGGGCGGCTATGTGAAAGGCGTGCCGCTCAACCATGTCGGCGTGCTGGTCGACGATCTCGACGCGGCCGAACAGGTCGTTGTCGCCGCCGGGCTCGAGCCATGGGGGCATGACGATTACGAGCCGGGAAGGCGCTTCTACTTCTTCGACTGGGACGGAATCGAATTCGAGGTGGTCAGCTATGAATGAGCCGATGCCAAGAGCGCCTATGTTCGCCGCGTCCAGCGAACCGAGGTCCGCTCGATCACGAGTTCGCCCGCGTATGGACGGCACAATTCGAGCGCTTCTTGCGGACTGGCTGAAAGCCACGACTGCCGGTCGTCCGGGCTGAGCAGCACCGGCATGCGGGTGTGGAACTCGCGCGCCGTACCCGCGGCATCGGTCATCACCATCGAATAGACTTCGCCCCATTCATCGCTCGCGCGCCAGATGCCGGCGGCGGTGAAAGTCTCTCCCCCGGGCATGGAGAGCCAGCTGCGGGTCTTGCTCCCTTGCGGACCCTCGGCCTCCGCCCAGGCGTCGAGCGGGATCAGGCACCGGCGCTGTTCGAAACTGCTGCGCCAGAAGCCGCCCGATAGCTTGTCGGTCCTTGCGTTGTTGACCGGCCTGGGCTTGAGCATTTGCCCGCTCTTCCCGCGCAGCGCCAAGGGGAAGCCCCAATGCATCGCGCGAACCTTTCCCTGCGCGACGACGAGGCCGGGATAGCCGGGATAGACCTCGCTCCCGACATTGGCTCCGCCCGCGGCCGGTTCGGCATCGAACAGCCGGGCAATCTCGTCGACGGTGCGGGTCATGCGGTAAAGATTGCACATCAGGCCCGAAACCTAAGCATTGCCGACCACCAGCATCGCCGCCGCAACCAACAGGCCCGCAAACCGGTTCGAGCGGAACCGTGCGAGTGCGTTCGCGCCATCGGCCGGATCGAGCGTCGCCGCCTGCCACATCAGGTGGAGCGCCGCCGGGGCCAGCGCGAGCAGCGCCAGCAAGTCGAGCCGGAACAGCCAGATGGCGAGCCCCCAGAGCAGGATTGCGCCGCCATAGATGGCGAACACCCCGGCCCGCACGTGCCGGTCGAGCCGCAATGCGCTCGACCTGATCCCGACCAGCGCATCGTCCTCGCGGTCCTGCAGCGCGTAGATCGTGTCGTAACCGACGCACCACAGGATCGACCCGGCATAGAGCGCCGCCATGACGTCGAGCCGGTCGCTGCGCAGCGCGACCCAGCCGACCGGCGCGCCCCAGGTGAAAACCAGCCCGAGCCAGAGCTGCGGCCACCAGGTGATCCGCTTCATGAAGGGATAGGCCGCCACCAGCAGCAGGCTCGCCAGCGCGAGGATTTGCGCTTCGATCCGCAATTGCCACAAGACGACCAGGCCCACACCGCACAGCGCCAGCAGCCACGCCCAGGCGGCCTGCCGGCTCACCCGTCCGCTTGCAACCGGGCGCCCGGCGGTGCGCTCGACCTGGCGGTCGAGATCGGCATCGACAATGTCGTTATAGACGCAGCCGGCCCCGCGCATTGCGATGCTGCCCAGCAGCAGCCAAAGGACTAGCTGCCATTGTAACCCTGTCCCGGTTAGCCACACGCCCCAAGCACAGGGCCAGAACAGCAGCCACCAGCCGATCGGACGGTCGAACCGTGCCAGCATCGCATAATCGCGTAGTGGTTGCGGCAGGCTCGCGACCAGCCCCCCATATTCACTATCGGGGATCAGTTCGCCATCGGGGACAATCTGCTCGGTCCGGACTGTTTCGGCGCTTGGTTCGGTCACGATGAAGGGGTCTAGTCGAAGCCGTTCAAGCTGTCATCGAAGCATTGTTCGGCGCTTGCGTCGCGCCGGTTAAGCCGCAACAACGGCGGACAAGTTGCCCTGGAAGGAATATCGATGCGTTACGCCCCCCTCTCTGCCCTCGCCCTGCTCGCAGCCCCGGTCGGCGCGCAGGACTTGCCCGCCACTTCGGGCGGGCAGAGCGCGCTCGAGATCCTGGCCGAAGCGATCGAAGTGCCGACGGTCCAGGGCCGCGGCAGGGTGCCCGAGCTGGCTGCGCTGCTCGAACGCAGATTGCTCGATGGAGGCTTCGCCCGCGAAGCGGTGGCGTTCACGCCGATCGGCGAAAACGGATATCTCACCGCACTCTATCCGGGGAAGGATTCCAGCGCCCCCAAGACCGTGATCCTGGTGCATATGGACGTGGTCGAAGCCCGGCCGGAAGACTGGGAGCGCAATCCCTTCACCGCGATCGTCGAGGACGGTTTCGTGTTCGGCCGGGGCGCGCTCGACAACAAGGCGGACATGGCCATGTCGATGGCGGCGCTGTTCGAGCTCAAACAGGAAGGGTGGCAGCCGCGGGCCGATCTCGTCCTGCTGATTACGGGCGATGAGGAAACCGCCATGCAGGCCGCACCGGCGGCGGCCGAAGCGATTCCGAATGTCGGGCTCGTCCTCAATGGCGATGGCGGCGAAGGCGAGCTGCTCCCCGACGGCACGCCGATCGTGTACAAGATCCAGGCCGCGGAAAAGACTTATGCCGACATCCGCCTGTCGGTGACCGATCCGGGCGGCCATTCGAGCCGGCCCGACGACACCAACCCGATCGCCATGCTGTCCGAAGCCCTGCTCAAGATCGCCAATTATCGCTTCGAGCCGCAATTGAGCCCGATCACCAAGGCCTTCTGGGAAGTCACCGCGGCCCGCGCGCCGCAGGAACTTGCGGACGCGATGCGGGCCTTCGCCGCCGATCCGGGCGACCAGGCCGCGATCGCCACGCTGTCGGCTGCGCCCGAATATGTCGGTCTCGTCCGCACAACCTGCGTCCCGACCATGGTCTCGGGCGGGCATGCGCCCAATGCCCTGCCGCAATCGGCCAGTGCCAACGTTAACTGCCGGATCTTTCCCGGCCAGGTGTCGCGCGGCGAAATCGCCGGGAAACTGGCCGAGATCGCCGGCAATCCGGCCATCACATTCGAATTGCTCGACGACGGTTCGATCGAGGCCCCGGCCAGCCCGCTGGTCCCGGAATTGATGGCAGCGGTTGAACGCGCCGTGCACGAGCGCGCACCCGGCCTGGCGATCACCCCGGCGATGGAAGCGGGAGCGACCGATTCGATCTTTTTCCGCGCCCGCGGGATTCCGGCATTCGGCGTCTCGGCGGTGTTCATGAAGCCGGACGACAATTATGCGCACGGCCTCAACGAGCGGCTTCCGCTCGCGACGCTCGATCCCGGCGTGCGCCAGTGGAAGACCCTGCTCAGGGCGCTGCTGGACTAGCGCCGATGCCCGCCACCCCGGCCTGGCCCCCGCGCAGCGCCCCGCGCTTGTTTGTCGAGCAGGAGCTGGCCGAAGGTGCGCACATTGCGCTTGCAGGAAACCAGGCGAACTACCTTGCGCGGGTGATGCGGGTAGCCGAGGGCGACGCGGTCATCCTGTGCGACAATCTGACCGGCGAATGGGCGAGCCGCGTGATGGAGGCTGGCAAGCGTACTGTCTTGCTGCAAGTGGTCGAGCGGCTCAGGCCGCGCGAGGATGTGCCCGATTTCATGCTCTGTGCAGCCCTGCTCAAGAAGAGCAATTTCGACCTCGTGCTGGAAAAGGCCACCGAACTGGGCGTGGCCGTGATCCAGCCGGTCATCACGCGGCGCTGCGTGGCCGACAAGCTCAACCTCGAGCGCGCCGGGACCATCGTGACAGAAGCGGCCGAGCAATGTGCCCGCACCGCGCTTCCCGAATTGCGCGGCCCGCTCAAGCTCGAAGCGTTGCTCAAACAGCTCGATGAGGACCGCGTGCTGTTTTTTGCCGACGAGCTGGGCGGCGAACCGGCAGCGACGGCGTTCGCCCGGTATCACCCGCCCGCGGCATTGCTCGTCGGACCCGAAGGCGGCTTCGACGAAGCCGAGCGCGAGGCGATTCGCACCCATTCGCAGGCCCGCCCGATTTCACTCGGCCCGCGCATCCTGCGGGGTGAAACGGCCGCGCTCGCCGCCACCGCATTGTGGATGGCCATGGCTGGCGACTGGACCTCGCAATAATCGGTTGCGGAACGCTACTTTGCGCTGGCGAACCGCCCCTTAGTCCCCTAACGATCCCGCCATGAGCACGCGCAAGGCTGCCGCTGGGGAGGACAGGCTCATCGAGAGCCGCGACCAGCTTGTTGCGCCGATGGCGGCAGGCGAAAAACTTCCGGAGAACTGGAAGATCGGGACCGAGCACGAAAAGCTCGTTTATTGCCGCAAGGATTTTCACGCACTCTCCTATGATGAGCCCGGCGGGATTCGCGACATCCTCCTGGCGCTGAGGGAATTCGGCTGGGAACCGGTCGAGGAGGACGGGAAAGTCATTGCCATGTCGGGCGAGGACGGGACGGTCAGCCTCGAACCCGCGGGCCAGCTGGAACTGTCCGGCGCGCCACTCGAAAATCTGCACGAGACCTGTGCCGAGACCGGGCGGCACCTCAAACAGGTCAAGGAAATCGGCGAGAAATTCGGCGTCGGTTTCCTCGGCCTCGGTATGTGGCCCGACAAGCGCCGCGACGAGCTCCCGATCATGCCCAAGGGCCGTTATGCGATCATGATGCGGCATATGCCGCTTGTCGGTTCGCTCGGGCTCGACATGATGCTGCGGACCTGCACGATCCAGGTCAATCTCGACTATTCCTCCGAAGCCGACATGGCGAAGAAGTTCCGCGTCGGGCTCGCGCTCCAGCCGCTCGCCACCGCCCTGTTCGCCAATTCGCCCTTCACCGAAGGCAAGCCCAACGGCTTCCTCTCCTTCCGCAGCCACATCTGGTCCGATACCGATCCGCACCGTACCGGGATGCTTCCGTTCGTGTTCGAGGATGGGTTCGGCTACGAACGCTATGTCGACTACATGCTCGACGTGCCGATGTATTTCGTCTTCCGCGACGGCAAATATATCGATGCCGCAGGGCAAAGCTTCCGCGATTTCCTGAAGGGCAAACTGCCGGCTTTGCCCGGCGAACTGCCGACCGAGAGCGACTGGACCGACCATCTTTCGACCGCCTTTCCCGAAGTGCGGCTCAAGAGCTTCCTCGAGATGCGCGGCGCCGACGGCGGCCCGTGGAACCGGATCTGTGCCCTGCCCGCGTTCTGGGTCGGGCTGCTCTATGACGACAGCGCGCTCGATGCCGCGTGGGACCTCGTCAGGAACTGGACGATGGAAGAGCGCGAGGCGCTGCGCGACGCGGTCCCGAAACTGGCGCTCGACGCACCGACTCCGGGCGGCGGAAGCCTCGGCGATATTGCCGCGCACGTGCTCGATATTGCCCGTTCGGGCCTTGCGGCGCGCGCACGGCTCGACAGCGGCGGTTCGAACGAGACGGGATTTCTTTCCCCGCTCGACGCCATCGTCGACAGCCGCAAGGTGCCCGCGCAGGCCCTGCTCGACAAGTTCAACGGCGAATGGGCCGGCGATCTGAGCAGGCTCTACGCGACCGAGAGCTTCTGAACAGCCTGGAGCGTTATCACCTTTGATTGCATCAAAGTCGACGCTCCAAGTCTCTGACTGGCCGCGATTTCCGAGTCGCCAGATGATTCCATCTGGCTCGAAATCGCTCTAGCGGTAGGCGTGGATCGTCCCGCCGTCGTCGAGCACGTAGAGCGTCTGGTTGGCGACGATCGGCGGCAAGGAAACCGGCTGGCCGATATCGCGGTACAGGCTGGCAATCCCGGTCAGGGCATCGACATAGCGGATTTCACCGCGCGAGCTCGCCACCCACAGCCGCCCGCCTGCCAGCACCGGACCGGTCCAGAAAATCTGGCCTTCGCGGTCTTCCTCATCGCGCCATTGCTGGAGCTGGGTGACCCAGCGCACCTTGCCGGTGCTGCGCGCAATCGCAAGCAGGCGCGAATCGTCGGTGATGGTGAAGATCCAGTCGCCCGCGATCGCTGGCGTCGAGATTCCCGCCAGGTTCAGTTCCCAGATGCGCTGGCCGGTGACCAGCTCGTATGCCGCCATGCGCCCGCCCTGGCCGAGCGCATAAACTCGCCCGCTATCGATGATCGGATCGGCATCGACATCCGTGAGCGCGCCGACCTGGGTCGAAATCGAGGTCCGGGCAAGCGCATCGAGCCACAATTCGCGCCCGTTTTCATAACGATAGGCGACCAGCTCGCCGGAACTGTAGCCCGCCACGATCGTGCCCTGCCCGGCCGCGGGCGACGCCACGCCGAATACCCCGGCCTGTTCGCTCGAGGCACCGCCCTGCCATTGGATCGAACCATCGGCGGTGCTGAGGGCATAGATCTGGTTGTCCTGGGTCATCACGAAAACCATGCCGAAGGCTATCGTAGGCGAATCGCGCAGCGGACCGGCAGGCTTGACGTTCCAGACCGGAGAACCGGTTTCGGCATCGAGCGCGACCACCTCGCCAACGCCGTTGGTCGCATAGACCCTGCCGGCTGCAAAACTCACGCCGCCACCGAAAGCGGAGGCTTCGATATCTCTGGGTACCGGCATCTGGTAGGACCAGCGCCGTGCGCCGCTGGCCGCATCGAAGGCGTTGACCCGCCCGGCGGTGTCGACCGCGATCAACATCCCGCCGCCGACAATCGGGGCCGCGCCCAGTCGCCGGCGGTTGGATGAACCGGCGATCTGGACCGTCCAGGCCTCGCTTGGAGCGGCACCCATCGCCAGGTGCCCATAGCTTTTCGATGCGCTGCCCCCGGCCTGCGCCCAGTCCTGATTGGCGACGGGCTGCGGCAGCACGATCGCCACATTGGCCAGGGTCGGATCGACCCGCGCACCTGCCTCGATGCGCGACAGGATCGGCTCGCGATTGCCGATCGTCGGGGTCGACTCGGGATCCCCGCCGCCAAACAGGCCACAGCCGGAAAGCACTGTCGCCATCAGCGCCAATGAAGGGATCGCCAGGCGGCGTTTGGTGAAAATGCGGCTCATCGTATCAGTCATCCTAGAATTCTATGGAGCGCCTTGCGCATCGCCCGCTTCGCTCAATTCGCCGAGTGTTTCCTCGACATCTTCGATTGCGTCTACCCCCATGCTGCCAGCCATCTGCCGTACCCGGAAGCGCACCGATTGCGGAACGTTCTCGTCGGTCGCAATTGTCCGGAACAAGGCGCCGGCCTGTTCGTCCTTGCCCTGGTCGAGATAGGCATGGCCGAGCAACTCCCCGGCGCTGCCGAACCACGGCGCACCGGGAACCGCCAACGGCTTGAGGCGCGCCTCGACTTCGTCCGGACCCAATTCGTCATAGCGCAGGGTGACTTCGCGGATGATCGCAAGATCGCGATAAAGCGGTGGAGCGCCTTCGTCGGCCGAGACCTGGGCATAGATATTCGCGGCTTCTTCCAACCGATTGCTTTCGACTGCAATCCCCGCGCGCGTCATCAGGGCAACGATCCGGGCGCCGTCATTGCCGCTCTCGGCCAGCGGGCCGAGCGCGGAATAGGCCGAATCCGGTTGGCCCCGCGTGATATCCTCGATCGCCAGAACAAGCGTCTCGGAAGCTTCCTCGAGCCGCGCCTCCTGGCGCTCCGACCACCATAGCCATCCGCCGAACGCGGCCAGGCCAATCAGCGCGACGATGCCCACCGGCACGCCGTATTTCCTGGCGGCCTGGGCGAACTGGTCCTGCCGGACAGCTTCGTCCACTTCGCGCATCAGCGCGTCCTGCTGCAGCGTCTCGCGCTTTTCGGCACCCGATGGAGGGTTGGGGGGTGTGCTAGCCAATTTTGCGCCTTTTTCTCTCGACCAACGCCGGTTGCGGGGTCTTTAGCCGAAAGACCCGTCAATTCAACTTCCAATGGTGTTCGCGACCGGGCCTGTCCGCCCGCGCGTGAACCGCGAATGAAGCACCAGGTGGAACCGCGATTGCCTAGCGTGGCGGCACCGCTCCCATGGTGGCGGCATAAAGCCGCCGATAGCGCTCGACCATGCGCTCGCGAGCGAAGCGTTCCTTCGCCATTTGCCGATTGGCTTCGCCGACCGCGCGGCGCTCGTCCGGGGATTCGACCAGCTCTGCCAGGCAATCGCCGAACCCGCCCTCATCGCCCGGGGGAACAATATAACGCGCGTTCCTGTCCGACACCAAGTCCGCGATGTCTCCCGCGGACCGGGCAACGATCGGCAGCCCGGCCGCCATCGCCTCGATTGCCGTGAGCGAGGATTGCCCGCCGTCCGGAGCAACGACGAAAATGTCGAACAGGCCGAACACCTCCTTGTGGCTGGCATTGTCGCCCAGCAGATGCACGCGGTGCTCGATCCCGAGCCGTTCCGTCTCGTGTTCGATCCTTGCCCGATCGACACCTTCGCCGAGGACCACCAACTGCCACTTGTCCGGCGTCCGGGCGAAAATCCTGGTCAGCGAGAGCAGGCTTTCGGCGGGCTCCTGCGCCAGACAGGTGCCGATCCAGAACTCGTCCGCATGCTTGACCAGCAAGGGCAGGAAATCCGGGCGCGGCGGCCGCTCGAAAGCGGCCAGGTCGATGCCCGGTTCGATCCGGTGGACGCGGTTGCGCGGCTGGCTCCAACTTTCGACCGCCATCCGCTCCAACTCGCGTGATGCTACGATCAGGCCTGCTGTCCTGCCCAAGGCGATCTGGCGATACCAATCGCGCCGCCAGCCGGATTTCCCGCACTCCTCCAGCGAAAATTCGTGATGGAGCAAGGGCGGCAGGTCCAGCGCCTCGCTGAACAGCGTGTGCGCCAGCACCGCATCGATCGCACCCCAGCCATAGGTCAGGACGAGGCCATGGCCCTTCATCGCCTCGGCGATGCGCTTGAACCTTCCGGGCGTGGGCAGGCCCGAAAGCGGCGGAAATTTTGTCAGGCAAGTCACTGGAATCGATGCCGAAATCAGCCTGGAGGCCGCCAGTGCTCCTGGCTCGGCCGAGACGATCGCGTGCATCGTTTCCGGACCCAATCCGTTGATCACCTCGACGCATTGCAGCACCTGCGCGCCCCTGTCGAAACGCGAGTGGATGTGGAGGATCGGTGCCTTGGGCCCGCCGCCGGTCATGCGCATTTCGCCAGCAGGCGAGCGATCGCTTCGCGCGCTTCGGGTTCATCGAGCGATGGCGCGTGGCCGACGCCCGCGACGGTGACGAGCTCGGCCTCGGGCAATTCCCGCCCCATTCTTCGGAAGGTTTGTTCCGACAAGAGATCGGACCGGTCACCTCGCAGGACCAGTACCGGACGGCCCGCAAGCGCGCGCCAGCCCGACCACAGGTTCCCGGCGCCTTCGGCCGCCGGCGTATTGAACTGTTCGCCGATCCGCATGTCGTAGTCGAACACGATCCGTCCGCCGCCGCTGATCGCCATCAGCCGTCTGGCCATGGCGAGCCAATCGACGATCGTATGGTCGGGATGAGCAATACCGTAGATTTCCTTGAGGTAGCGCGCGGCGTGCATCCAGGTGGGGAAGCTGCCGCCTTGTCCGACATATCCGCGCAGCCGGTCGAGTCCGGCCGCTTCGATGTCCGGGCCGATATCGTTGATCAAGGCGCCGGCGATCCGCTCGGGAACCAGTTCGGCGAGCAGCATGGTGACGATCCCGCCGAGCGAAGTTCCGATCGCTACAAACTTGTCGATGCCCGCCTGATCGAGCAAGGCGATAATATCCTTGGCATATTGCAACGGGTTGTAGCTGGTCGCGTCCTTTGCATAATCGCTCATCCCGCGCCCCCTGAGGTCGAGACTGAGCACGCGCCAATCGCCTGCATACTCCTCGGCAAATGGTTCGAAATCGCGGGCATTCCGGATCAGGGCGGGAATGCAGACCAGCGGCGGGCGATCGCCCCGCCCGGGATAGTCCCGGTAGTGCAGTTTGAGCCCGTCCGGGCTGTCCCAGTATTCGTCGGAATAACCGGCTTGAATCACTCGCACATCCCGAACTGGGCTTCCTGTCGCGCTGCAGACCCCATTCGGCAGGCCGGATGGCTTGCGCAAGGGATTTGCAGCGCCCACTATCGCCGCATGCGCCGTGAACCGCAAGCGTCCCCCTATCGCCCCGACCCGCAATTGCTCCGCATCTCGGACTGGCTCGCGGACGAAGTCGCTCCCGCCGACTTTCCCAAGGCGCAGCTGCGCTTCCGCAACACGCGGTGGGACAAGGCGGTTGGCCTTGGGCAGCTTTCGGACGAGGAATGGGTGCGCCATTTCGGGCGCTTCGAGCCGCTGGACGGCAACCTCCCCAAGCCCTTGGCGCAGCGCTATCACGGGCACCAGTTCCGGGTTTACAATCCCGAGATCGGCGATGGGCGCGGCTTCACCTTCGCCCAGTTGCGCGACGGGGACGGCCAAAAAGGCGGGGGACGCCTGCTCGACCTCGGCACCAAGGGCTCGGGACTTACGCCCTACAGCCGCACCGCAGACGGCCGGCTGACGCTGAAAGGCGGGGTGCGCGAAATCCTCGCCACCGAGATGCTCGAGGCGCTCGGCGTCTATACCAGCAAGACCTTTTCGGTGATCGAGACCGGCGAGGAGCTCCATCGCGGGGACGAACCATCGCCCACCCGCTCGGCGGTGCTGGTGCGGCTGAGCCATTCGCATATCCGGATCGGGACCTTCCAGCGGCTGCTGGCGCTCGAACGCCCCAGGGAGGAGATGGCGGCGCTGGTCGACTATTGCCTCGAACTCTATCCCGGCCCGCCGCCGCCGCCCGAAGCTGCTCCCGACAGGGACGAGCCGGCGGTCCGGCTGATGCACCTGGTGGTCGAACGGCTGGCCGACCTGGCCGCCTCCTACATGGTCGCCGGGTTCGTCCACGGCGTGCTCAATTCGGACAACATGAACATCACCGGCGAAAGCTTCGACTATGGTCCGTGGCGCTTCCTGCCGCGGTGGGATCCCGCTTTCACCGCCGCCTATTTCGACGAGACCGGGCTCTATGCCTTCGGCCGCCAGCCCGGCGCGATCCACTGGAACTGCGCGCAACTGGCGATTTCGCTGCGCCAACTGGTCGACGCCCCGCCGCTGGTTGCCGCGCTCGAGCGGTTCGCCCCGCTTTACGAGGCGGCGATGGCGCGGCGGTTCTGCTGGCGGCTCGGGGTCGCCCCGCGTGGAGCGGAGCTGGACAAGCGCCTGATCGCGGCTTCGGAGGATCTGATGCGGCACGCGGGAACCGGACCCGACGCCTGGTTCTTCCGCCATCGCGGAGGCCGCAACGCCACCGGCGAATTGGCCGGGTTGCTGGCCGAATACGAGCCGGTAGCGAGCCGGCATCCGTACTGGAACGCGGACGAACCCCAAACCATGCTGATCGAGGAAGTCGAAGCCATCTGGTCCGCGATTGCCGAAAATGACGACTGGCGGCCGCTCGAAGCCAAGATCGCCGCGGTCCGGCACATGGGCGACGCGCATGGCGAACCGCCTGCGCCCCAGGGCCACGAATGAGCAGGTCGGCAGGCTGCTTGTAACTTTGCCCGGACTGTCGCAAAGGCGGCTGCACAATCGACCTGGCCGCAATAGGCGCCGCGAACGGAATTCTGCCTCGTGACTGCGAAAACCATCATTTCCATCGAGCCCGCAACCGGGAACGAACTCTGGCGCGGCGAGCACGGCAATGTCGATGAATGCGTCGCCTATGCGCGCCAGGCCTGGCCAGAATGGGCCGCGCTGCCGCTGGCCAACCGGTCCGAGATCATGCGCCGCTTCGCCAACGAAGTGCGCAAGGAAGTCGACGCCTTCGCCAACCTGATCGCGCGCGAAACCGGCAAGCCCTTGTGGGAAGCGCGGACCGAGGTCGAAGCGGTGATCGCCAAGGTCGAGATCTCGATCCGCGCCTATGCCGAGCGCACCGGCCAGCGGAAGCACGACAGCGCGCTGCAGGGCACCGCCTCGGTACGGCACAAGCCGCATGGCGTGCTGGCCGTGCTCGGCCCATACAACTTCCCGGCGCACCTGCCCAATGGCCATATCGTGCCCGCGCTGATCGCGGGCAATGCCGTGATCTTCAAGCCGAGCGAGAAGACCCCGGCGGTGGGCGAGTTCCTGGTCAAATGCTTCCGCCAGGCCGGCGTCCCGGCCGACGTCCTGCAACTGCTCATCGGCGGGCCCGAGGAAGGCCAGGCGCTGGTTGCGCATGACGGGATCGACGGCGTGCTGTTCACCGGATCGGCCAATGCCGGGATCGCGATAAACCGCGCGCTCGCGAACAATCCGGGCAAGATCGTCGCGCTCGAAATGGGCGGCAACAATCCGCTGGTCCTGTGGGACACGCCCAAGCTGCAGGATGCGGCCATGCTGGTGGTCCAGTCGGCCTTTACCACCGCCGGCCAGCGCTGCACCGCTGCCCGCCGCTTGATCGTCAAATCAGAAATCTACGACCAGGCGCTGGAGGAAATCTGCAAGCTCGTCGACCGCCTGATCGTAGGCGCGCCGTTCGACGAGCCGGCGCCCTTCATGGGCCCGGTGATCGACAATTTGACCGCCAGCCGGTTGACCGAAAGCTTCCTCTATCTGATGTCGAACGGCGGCCGGCCGATCCGGCACATGAAGCGCCCAAGGGAAGGCCTGCCTTTCCTGACCCCGGCCATCATCGATGTGACGAGCATGAAGGATCGCGCCGATATCGAATTGTTCGGGCCGCTGTTGCAGGTAATCCGCGTCGAGGATTTCGACGCCGCCATCGCGGAAGCCAACAATACGCGCTTTGGCCTCTCGGCTTCGCTGGTTGGCGGGACTCCGGCTGAATTCGAGCGCTTCTGGGCGGAAATCCGCGCCGGGATCGTCAACTGGAACCGCCCGACAAACGGCGCCTCGTCCGACGCGCCGTTCGGGGGAATCGGACTATCGGGCAATCACCGCCCGGCCGCGTTCTATGCTGCGGATTATTGCGCCTATCCGGTCGCCAGCACCGAGATGGAGCAGCCGCGCGCCAGCATTGGGGTGGGCTTCAGGGCCTAACCTCGCCCCACGAGAAAAGAGGCGCCCTTCCGGCATCATGCTCACCGGAAGGGCGCCTGCAATTGCCCGCGAGTTCAACCCGGGGGCCCGGGCCAGCCAGGAGGGGGAGACTTGCCGGCCCGTACCGGGCGCCGATGCGGCATAGGGGGGAGAGCCGCAGCGCCAGTGAATCGCGATTACGATGGTAAACATGAACCGTCGGCAACCAATGTCGCAGCCAGGGGCGGGTTGTGCGACACAAGCCGCTGGGCAGAGCCTTGCCGCCCGCGAGAGCCCGACCTAAAGCGCCCCATGGGAGGCATTTCAACGCCATGACAGCGAACGAGCGGCATCACCGGCTGGATGGCCTGCCCTATGCGCTGGCTTCACATGCGATGTGGGGCGCGATGCCGCTCTACCTCGTGCTGGTCCATTCGGTTCCGGCCATCGAATTCGTCGCCTGGCGAATCATCTGGACCCTGCCACTGTGCCTGCTGTTCCTCGCCTGGCGCAGGCAGGGCGCGGAAGTCTTCGCCGCTTTCAGGGACCGGCATTCGCTGCTCGCGCTGGCCGGAAGCGCCAGCCTGGTCGGCGTCAACTGGGTGCTTTATGTCTACGCGATCCAGACCGACCATGTTTATGCCGCGAGCCTCGGCTATTATATCCTGCCGCTGGTAATGATGCTGCTCGGCCTGGTGGTGCTGGGCGAAAAGCTCACCCGCCCGCAATGGGGTGCGGTGACACTCGCGGCGCTCGGCGTCGGGCTGCTGGCGACAGGCGCGCTCACCACGCTGTGGTTGAGCTTGACCATGGCGGTGACTTTCGGGATCTACGGGCTGATCCGCAAGGTCGTGCGGGTGGGCGCGCTGGCCGGGATGACGATCGAGACGCTGTTGCTTTATTTTCCGGCGATTGCCGTCGCGACCTGGTATGGCGCGCAGCCGCAGGGCTCCTCGATGGCGCAAGATCCGGGCCTCGCCGCAGCGATCGCGCTGGGCGGTCCGATGACCGCGATCCCGCTGCTGATGTTCGCCATCGCCGCGCGGCGGATGGATTACAGCACGATCGGCTTCCTCCAATTCCTCTCGCCGACGATCGTGTTCCTCTTGGGGCTATTCTACTTCGAGGAAGCGCTCAACCCTGCCCAGCTCGGCTGTTTCATCCTCATCTGGAGCGCGATGGCGCTGTTCGTGTGGGACTTGCTGAAAGGGCGGCGGAGGAGGAAGGTGGCTGTGGGGAGTTAGGAGTATGTCTGCTATGCGTGGAAAGCGGACAATCAATTCTTGAAGCTCGCTGCAAGAGGGAACCGGCTCCACTTTCTCGGAAACCAGGTGAGGGGATGAGTCTTCACGTCACCCAGATCAATCAACGGCTTTGATTGAATCAATTTCGATTATGTAGGTTCCCCAACACCAGTTCGAGACAGGCTGTCCGTTCAATTTTCGTCCGGCCTCCAAAAATTCGCCTTCCTGAGCTCTATCCAAATCTTCAAAGGCATGCCTTCGTCCATGCACTTTGACTCTCTTGCCCTCCAATTCTTGAACCTGTTCGAATAGGAACTCATTGCCAGTTGCGCTGATGCAATACGGATAAATCAGCTCCAAATCTTGAGCGACCTGACTATCGTAAATAATGAGCTCATCGCTCACCTTCAGTATTCCAGCGATCTCGACAATTTCTGATCTCTCAACCTCTTCAAGTATGCTTGGAAACGGTACCGACACAACGCCTTCACCTTTCGCGTTCGCACCAGAAAGCGACCCAACCCAAAGAACGCTGGCGAATGTGATTGATCTAATCATCAGCTGTTTCTGCGATGACTTAACTTTATGCGCAAGAGCATGCGGTTGGAATGTCCGCTCTGGGACGTTTTCTGCCTGGCAGTTATGGGTGGAAAGCGGACACGAGCAGTGTAAGTCGGTGGAATGAATGACGTGCCAACTTTTCAGCTTTCGCGCCTGCGAGAGATCGGATGGTCGAAGTGGGACCCCATCGGAGTAGGTGGGCCGAGCCAC
>NZ_DBNHSF010000190.1:0-17701 GCF_057143545.1 Candidatus Andeanibacterium sp. | reverse complement strand
AGGATCGCGGGCGGCATTCACAACCTCTATCTGACCGGCGACGCGCCCGAACTGGGCCCGGTCTATTCGGGCGCGATCACCGAGCAGGAGCGGGTAGATTCGATCGTGACCCTGCTGGTGAGGCATTTCGACCAGCGGCTCCTGCCCTGGCTCGACGGGCCGCCGCAGACCAACGAGGCGGGCCGCTCGGCCAGCTTCATGGGCGGGCTCCTGTGGCTGTCGCAAATCCTCGGGCCGCGCTTCGAACTGAACGAGATCGGCGCCAGTGCGGGCGTCAACACGATGATGGAGCGCTATTTCTACGACCTTGGTGGAACCCAGGTCGGCCCAGCCAATTCGCCGATGCGGATTGTGCCCGAATGGCGCGGCGCTCCGCCGCCGCCGGGCAAGGTCGAGATCGTATCGATCAGGGGCTGCGATATCGCCCCGGTCGATCTGACCGATCCGGCGCAGGCACTGCTTCTCAAGTCCTACGTCTGGGCCGATGCGGTCGAGCGGATGGAACGGATCGACGCCGCGATTGCGCTCGCGAAGGAGCGCAAGCCCGACCTCATCAGGCAGGATGCGGCGGACTTCGTGCGCGACATGCTCGCCCGCCCGCAGGAGCAGGGCGTCACGCGGGTGCTGTTCCATTCGGTGATGTGGCAATATCTGCCGGTCGCAACCCGCAATTCGATCCGATCGGCGATGTATCGGGCCGGAGCCCAGGCGGGGAAGGATCGCCCGCTCGCCTGGATTCGCCTCGAGACCAATCGCGACACCTTCGCGCATGAATTGACCGTCAAATACTGGCCCAAGGACGAACATTCTGGGCGCGAGGAATGGACGACGCTCAGCCAGGCGCATCCGCATGGCGCGTGGGTGGAGTGGTTCGGAGTCGAAGTTCCTCCCCGTCGCGCAGCGATGGGGAGGGGGACCGCCAATCAGTAAGGATTGGTGGTGGAGGGGTAACGCACATCATGCCCCTCCGTCAGACGCCTGACGGCGTCTGCCACCTCCCCATTCTTGCTTCGCAAGAACAGGGAGGGACTATTCCTGCGTCCGCCCTAAAAACTCCTCCATCACCGCGATCACTTCGGCGGGCTTCTCCCATTGCACGAAGTGCCCGCTGCCTTCGACTTCGACGAGAGTCAGGTCCTCGACCAGCGCATCGAGCCCGGCGATGTTGCCGGTCGGCAAGGCGTGGTCCTCCGTCGCCCAGATCACCAGCGCCGGGATCGTCAGCTTGGGCAGCATTGGCGGCGTCCAGCCGGCAGGCATTTCATAGGGGGCATCGAGCGGCGGCACCTCGATTGCGGCGGCCCGGTACCAGTTGAGCATGCCGAAGGCGGCCTCGCGATCGTCCCAGCTCCTGAGCATGAAGGCGCGCTCTTCCTCTTCGAGCGCTGCGGGAAATGCCCGCGCCCCGAACAGCTTGAACAGCAAGGCGGCGAGCCCCTGCTCGCGGACGAGCGCGTCGTTGGCCGGGTCGCGAAACCCGCGCATATACTGGCTGGCCGCGCGCTGGACCGGGTCGGTGTAGAGCAGCTTCTGGAACAGCGCCGGATGCGGCGCGTCGGCGATGATCGCGCGGGTCACGCGGCCACTGGCTTGGCCCATCAGCGCAATCGGCCAGGAAATCGCGCCGCCCCAATCGTGCCCGACGATGGTGAAACGCTGGATTCCCAAAGCATCGGCCAGCTGAAAGATGTCGGTAACGAGCTTGTCGGCGGTATAGGCCTCGACCTCCTGCGGTTTCGAGCTCCGGCCATAGCCGCGCTGGTCGGGTGCAATGCAGCGGTATCGATCGTTGAAATGCCTGACCTGGTGCCGCCAGCTGCGATGGCTCTCGGGAAAGCCGTGGAGGAAGACCAGCGCTTCACCGTCGCTCGGGCCGCTGTCCCACACCGCCAGTTCGATGCCGCTCGGGAGTTCGACCCTCATCAGCGCAGCATCCTCCATCTTCAGTCCTCGCTTCTGGTAAGCGGACGTTCGGGCAGGGGAATGAATTCTTCCTCGTCGCCCGGGACGAGCGGGAAGCGGCCTTCCTTCCAGTCGGCCTTGGCCTGCTCGATCCGATCCTTCGATGAACTGACGAAATTCCACCAGGCGTGGCGCCTTGTCGTGAAGGCCTCACCGCCCAGCAGCATCACCCGGCCGCCGCGTTCGGAACTCAGGACCATTTCGGTGCCCGGCTTGAGCACCACCAGTGAGTATAGCGGCAGCGCCATGCCATCGAGGCTGGCTTCGCCGCCGACCAGCATCACCGCACGTTCGTCGGCATCGTCCTCGATCGGCAAGGCCCCGGACGGGGCGAGCACGATCTCGGCATAGATCGTTTCGGCATAAGTCGTGGTTGGCGCCTTCACGCCCCACAACTCGCCCATGATGACGATGGCCTTGGCGCATTGGTCTTCGATCAGAGGCAGGTCGCGCACGGCTTCGAACGCCGGATCGATCTCTTCCCTGCCGTCGGGCAGGGCGAGCCATGTCTGCATGCCGTAGAGTTTCGGACCCGCGTCGCGCTCGGATTGCGGACTGCGCTCGGAATGGACGATGCCGCTGCCCGCGGTCATCAAATTGACCTGTCCGGGGCGGATGGTCGCGAAACTGCCCAGGCTGTCGCGGTGGTCGATCGCCCCTTCGAACAGCCAGGTGACGGTGGCGAGGTTGATATGCGGGTGCGGGCGCACGTCCATCGCACTGCCGATGTCGAGTTGGGCCGGGCCGAACTGGTCGACGAAAATGAACGGGCCGACCATGGTCCGTTCGCGGGCGGGGAGTGTCCGGCGGACCTCGAAATTGCCGAGATCGTGGGTGACGGGGGTGATGGTTGTGGTCATGCTCATCCCGCTTCTTCGGGGGCAAGCGCCTTGATTGCAAGCGCGTGGACGCGATCGCCGGGAATATCGCCCAGCGCGCGGTTGACCATGCGCTGGCGTTCGACCCGCGACTTGCCCGAAAAGGCGGCGCTTTCGACCACTACGGTGAAATGCGATTCTCCGCTGCCATCGTCGCCTGCATGGCCGTGATGCTTCGCGCTGTCGTTGATCACATCGAGCCTGGACGGGTTGAAGGCGCGTTGCAGCAGCGCTTCGATTTCGTTCTGGATCGGGCCGGCCATGCATTTTCCTCGACAAGGGGGGTTTCCATATAGGACATTTGTCACCATCCTAAAGGGTGTGAAGCACGACAGGTTCCACGGCAGGATCGAGGGCAAGGACCGCCGGTGCGAAGCGCATGGCTGCACCGAAGCGGGCGAGTTCCGCGCCCCGGGCAGCCGGGGAGCGGGATTCGACGGCCCGGGCGATTATCGCTGGTTCTGCCTCGACCATGTCCGTGAATTCAACTCCGCCTACGACTGGTTCGAGGGGATGAGCGCGGAGGATATCCTCGAGGCGCAATCGCCGCTGGCGGGCTGGCGCAACCAGGCGCGCGCCTTCAGGGCCGATGCCGGGGTCGACGGGGTGCCGCGCTGGGCCGATTTCGACGATCCGCTCGATGCGATCGGAGCCCGCGCCGCGGATATCCGCAGGCGCGCGGAAGGCAACCGGGAAATGGCCCGCTTCACCCCGCGCGAACGCGAGGCGCTCAACGCGATGGGACTGGGCGGCGATACCGACCGGGACACGCTTCGCCGGCGCTATTCGCAGCTCGTGCGCAAATACCATCCCGATCGCAACGGCGGTGACCGGAGCCACGAATCCAAGCTCGGTCGGGTGGTCGAGGCTTATCAGCTGCTCAGGAAATCAAGCGCCTTCGGCTGATCGGGCCTCGCACAATTCCTTCAACTGCGCCATGCAGGCGCTCCAGCCTTCGGTGAAGCCCATCTCCTCGTGCCGCTTGCTGTCCGCTTCGGACCAGTGGCGGGCCCGGGCGGTATAGCGGGTTCCGTCGCCTTCGGGTGCGATTTCCCAGATCCCGATCATGAACGGTCCGGCGGGTTCGAGATCGCCGACGATCGCGTCGGTGAAGGCGTAGCGGCGGCCTTCGTCCCATGCCAGCACCGTACCGGGATGCGGATGCACCTCGCCGTCGGGGCCGTACATGGTGCAGGTCGAGGCGCCGCCTGCGCGGCGTTCGAGCTGTTCGAACTCGGCGCGCCACGGTTTGGGGCACCACCATTCCTCCTGGCGGTTGGCCATCACGTCCCACACCTTTGCGGGCGGGGCGTCGATGAAACAGGTGACGCTCAATTCATTCATCATCTTGCTCTCTCGTCGTCAGTCCCGGTCGGGCGCCCCGGGCGGGAACAGCTTGCGGTAGGGGCGGGCCGCATCGACGCAGGTCCGGACCGCGTCGAGCGCGAGCAGCTCGGCGCGCAGGTCCATGAGGCGCGGACAACCGGCGGGGATTTCCTCGACCCAGTCGGCATAGAACAGCGAGGGGGCGGCGGCGCATGAAACCAGCGAGACGTGTTGCGGCGGGCCGTGCTCGTCGAGCCAGCTCTCGAGCCAGCGATAGGCGCGCTGCAGGTCCGATTTGGCAGAGGCGATTTCGACCGGGTCGGGGTTCGCGGCATCCTTGATGTAGGCAATCACCACGCGGGTCGCATTGGACATGACGTAATTGTCGAATACCCGGTCGAGCATCCGGGCGATGACCGCTTCGGCCGGATCAGCGGGGATCAGCGGCGCATGGCCGGGATGATGGACCGCGAGATATTCGATGATCGCCGTCGCTTCGACGATCGTGGTCTCGCCATCGACCAGGACCGGAAACTTCCCCGCCGGATGCGCCGCGGCAACGAAGGCGGAATTGTCGGGATGGCCGGGGTCGATCATTCTGAACGCATGCTCGTTGCCGTTGGCCAGCAAGGCGATCTGCGCCTTCCAGGTGTAGCTTGAGAATGGGTGTCCGAAAAGTTGCAGCATGGCGTTCTATCCCGCCTTCGCCGCGACGAAGCCCACCGCGGCCCCATCGGGATCGGTCGCGATCACGATCTCCTCGTCGCCCGGCACTTCGTGCACGTCCATCACCACGCTCCCGCCATGGGCGAGGATCGCCGCGCGGGCGGCCCTGATGTCGGCCACGCGGAAATAGGGCAGCCAATTGGGCGGGACGCCGTCGGCCAGCACCGGGCTGATCGCGCCGATCTGTTCGCCCGCCAGTTCGATGAAGCGGTATTGGCCCATCGGCCCCATGTCCATCGAGCTGTCGGTGTTCCAGCCGAACAGCGCGCCGTAGAACGCCACCGCGCCGATGTCGTCGGGCGTGGACAGCTCGTTCCAGCGGGCACAGCCGACCCGGTCGACCGAGAACACGCCGGATTCGTAATCCTCCATCCCTTCGGGCGGTTGCGGGGCGATCAGGTAGAACATCGCGCCTTGCGGATCGGACAGCATCGCCATCCGCCCCGCGCCGGGAACGGTGGTGGCCGGCATATGCACCTGTGCGCCGAGGCCGGTGGCCCTTTCGATCGTTGCGTCGACATCGTCGATGCAGAAATAGGTCGCCCACATCGGCTGCATTCCGGCATCGATCATGCCCTGGTCGAATGCCAGCACACCGCCCTCGTGCCCGCCGTCGGCGCGCTCGATCTGGCGGTAATTCGCGCCGTTGGGCATGGTCATGCCTTCGGCAGGAATGGTCCAGCCGATCACCTCCTTGTAAAACGGGGCGATAATCCGCGGGTCGCGGGTCATCAGTTCGTACCAGATCGGCCATCCATTTGCGGTCGCCATCAGGCCCTCCCGTAAACCACCAGCGGTTCGAACCCGCCAAACACCATCCGCTTGCCGTCGAACGGCATGTCCTTGCCGAATTCGGCGGCCATATCATTGGCCATCATGCTGTTGTGCGCGGCCTCGCAGGTTTCCTTGTCGGGCCAGATGACCCAGGAGAACACGACCTTCTCGCCCTCTTCGAGGTTCACGGCGCGGCGGAAATCGGTCAGCTTGCCGTCGGGCACATCGGCTTCCCAGGCCTCGACCACTTCGATCAGGCCGTGGTCCTTCATGATGTCGGCGAATTTTTGCGCGACCGCGCGATACGCTTCCTGCTTGTCGCCCGGCACGGGCACAAGAAATCCCTGGATGTACATGTCTCAGGCCTCCTCGGTCAGGGTTTCGAAATCCGCCAGTTGCGCAGCCAGCGCACGCTGGAAAGCCGGACGCGCTTCGCCGCGCGCCTTGTAGGCGGCGAGGTTGGGAAATTCCTCGAGCACATCCGAATGGCGCAGGATGCGCAGCACCGAGACCATCAGGATGTCGGCTACCGAGAAGCTTCCCGCGAGCCATTGCTTGTCGCCCAGCGCATTCGCGAGGCTGGTGAGCCGCGCCTTCAGCAATTCGTCGACCGCCTCGCGCGCGCCCGGAGCCCATTCCTTGTCGGCATGGAAAATGTCGTAGGTGACGACCCGGTTGAGAATCGGCTCGATGCTGTTGAGCCCGGCGATCAGCCAGCTGATCGCTTCCCATCTTGCCCTGGTCTCGACCGGCAGCAGGCGCTCGTCCTGTTCGCCGAGATAGAGCAGGATCGCGCCGCTTTCGAACAGGCGTAGATCCCCGTCTTCGAATGCCGGAACCTGTCCGAAGGGCTGCCATTCGCGATATCCTTCATCGCGCGGCGCGCGCGGATGGAGGAGGTGGGTGGAATAGGGCTTGCCGATTTCCTCGCAGGCCCAGCGGATGCGCAAGTCGCGCACCAGCCCCTTGGCGAAATCGGGCACCCAGTTGAAGGCGGAAATGACGGCCTCGCTCATGACATCTCTCTCCCCTGCGGCGACTCGGCGCTTGCGATTCATCCTCCTATTGATTACAAAAAGCAACTGTGAAGTTACAAAAAGAAACTAGAGATGTGGAATCGCTCCACGGCAGGTGGTACCAGGATGCCTGCGGAACCGCCTTCGCGCTCGAAATAATCGGTGAGCGGTGGTCCCTGCTCGTCGTGCGCGAGCTCATGCTCGGCGGATTGCGGTTTTCGGACATCAAACGCGCACTGCCGGGAATCAGCTCCAAGGTGCTCGCCGAACGGCTTGCCGGTCTTGAGACCGCCGGAGTTCTGGTGAAGCGCGAGGCGCCGCCGCCGACCAGCGCGACGATCTATGAACTGACCGAATGGGGCTATCATGCCGAACCGGCGATCCAGGAACTGGGGCGCTGGGCCGCGCGATCCGCCTGCCACGATCCTTCATTGCCCCTGTCGCCTGTGAGCCTGATGATTTCCCTGCGGACAATGATCGATCACCGGGCCGCGCAGGAGCTCGAGGCCGATATCGGCTTTGAAGTGGCCGGGCAGACTTTCCGCGCGCGCCTTTCGAAAGGCATCATGCCAATAGGTCGCGGCGTCCTGGACGGCGCGCAAGCAGTCTTCCGGGCGCAAACCGCGGCGCCGATTGCCGCGTTCTTCTATCGCAAGCTTCCGCCGCAAGAAATCGAGGGACTGGAGCTTGAAGGAGACCTGCAATTGGCGACAAGGTTTGGCGGCCTGTTCAGCCTTCCGCCGCGGATCGACACTCGGCCGTCAGCTGCCGAATAGGGCAAACAGGCGCTTGGCTCTTGCGTCGCCCAGCAACGGCGCGATGTCGCGCCCGCGATAAAACGCGTCGAACCGATGGGCACCATCCGGAATGACGACCCAATGCTGCTTGCCTGCAATGTGGACATGGACGTCCGGAACGATACCTGACGGGTCGTCCAGCGTGCCGGCGCGGACGAAGCGCGTATTGCCGCCACCGATATTGTAGATGCTCCACAGGGCCACCCGGCACTGGGGGCAGCGAAACACGCGCTGGCCCTTGCCGCTGGCGGTCCGGAGTTCGACCGGCTCCGGATCGCCGGACAGCACCTCAAGCTGAGAGGCTTCGATCAAGGCGTTGACGGCGAAGGCGCTGCCCGTTTCGCGCTGGCAATAGGAGCAATGGCAGCAATGCACGATCGCCGGCTTGTCTGCGAGCCGGTAGCGGACCGATCCGCAGGAACAGCCGCCTTCCACCGGTCAATCGCCCAACGCGGCCGACAAGATCGCGCTTTCGATCTCAGCCGCGGCCTTCCAGCCCGGACGGGCCGTGACCCGCTCGTACCACGCAGCAAGTTTGGGAAAGGCAGCGGCATCGAGATGCCAGTCGGCATAGCTGTAGGCCTTGAGGCAGGAGGCGATGCCGATATCGCCCAGCGAATAGGCGCCATCGAGCCAGCCATCCTCGCCAAGCACGCCCTCGAGATAGGGCAGGCGCCCTTCGAGCGCTTCCTGTGCTGCCGAAGCGGCGGCCTCGTCGGACTGCTCGCCGAGGATCTTGGCCTTGAGGAAGCGGTTGAACATCATTGGCCCGGCTGCCTGCATCAACACGGTGTCGCCGACTTCCTCGAACCATACCGCCCTGCCGAGCGCTTCGGGATCAGCGGGCAGCAGCGAGGGTTCGGGGTATTTCGCATCGAGATAGATCGTGATCGCAGTCGAATCGGCCAGCTGGAATTCGCCGTCCTGGAAACCCGGAATCTTGCGATAGGGGCTGGCGGCGAGGAAATCCGCGTCCGGCTGCATCGGATTGCTCGGCACGACTTCCACATCGAGACCCTTTTCCTTGGCGGTGACCAGCACCTTGCGGACATAGGGCGAAACCGGGAAACCGAAGATCTTCATATGCAGGCTCCAACGGCGAATAATCGCCCCGATCATGGCCATTGCTTGTTGCAGCCTCGCGTCCGCCCGTCTAGTCGGAGCGCGCGATGAACGAGATGAGCAAATCCAACGCCGATCATGGCGGCACCACGAAGCAGGCGGCACCCGACAGGCAGGTGAGCGTCCGCGAAGTGTTTGGCATCGATACGGACATGGTTTGCCCCGCTTTCAGCGAGGTCGACGAACGCGTGCCCGATATCGACGACGCCTATGTCTTCGATCCCGACACCACGCTGGCGATCCTGGCGGGATTTGCCTTCAATCGCCGGGTGATGGTGCAGGGCTATCACGGGACCGGCAAGTCGACCCATATCGAGCAGGTCGCCGCGCGCCTCAACTGGCCGTGCATCCGGATCAACCTTGATGCGCATATCAGCCGGATCGACCTGATCGGGCGCGATGCGATCGTGCTGCGCGACGGCTTGCAGGTGACCGAATTCCGCGAAGGCCTGTTGCCCTGGGCGCTGCAACACCCGGTGGCGCTGGTGTTCGACGAATATGACGCGGGGCGTCCTGACGTGATGTTCGTGATCCAGCGGGTGCTCGAAACCGAAGGCAAGCTGACGCTGCTCGACCAGAACAAGGTCATCCGGCCCAATCCCTGGTTCCGCCTGTTCTCGACCGCCAACACGGTCGGGCTGGGCGACACGACCGGGCTCTATCACGGTGCGCAGGCGATCAACCAGGCGCAGCTCGACCGCTGGAACATCGTGGTCGCGCTCAATTACCTGCCCGAGGAAACCGAACAGAAGATCGTGACCGCCAAGAGCCCCGAGACCGACGCAGGCATCGTTGCGAAAATGGTGCGGGTCGCCGATCTCACCCGCCAGGGCTTCATCAATGGCGACATCTCGACCGTGATGAGCCCCAGGACCGTGATCACCTGGGCGCAGAATGCGGAAATCTTCAAGGATGTCGGCTTTGCCTTCCGCCTCAGCTTCCTCAACCGCTGCGACGAGGCGGAGCGGATGCTGGTCGCCGAATATTACCAGCGCGTGTTCGGCGAGGAATTGCCCGAGAGTGTCGTCGGCAAGGGGTGACTTGCTGCATGTTCATACGCATGTTATAACAACCGCATGAACAAGCCGCTCAAGATCATCAAGATTGGCAACAGCGCCGGCATAGTCTTGCCGAAGGAGCTGCTCGACCGCCTGGGCGTCGAACAGGGCGATAGCCTGACGCTGATCCAGGACGGCGATGGCATTTCGCTCAAGCCGCACGATCCGGAATTCGAACGCCAGCTCGATGTGGCGCGTTCAGTGATGGAGCGGCGCAAGAAGGCCCTGCGCGAACTCGCGAAATAGCCATGCCTCGGTACATCTGGGTATCCATCGACGTGGCCTTGGCCACGCACGATTTGCAGCTCGCCGAACACGGCGGCGGGCAAGGCATTCGCGACATCAACCTATTGGAAAGCGCGATGGCGCGGCCGCAGAACCTGTCTGCGCATGGCGACCCCGACTGCGCGGAACTTGCCGCCGCCTATGCTTTCGGAATTGCCCGCAACCACCCGTTCGTCGACGGGAACAAGCGAACGGCTATGGTGGTGAGTGAAACGTTTCTCAACCTCAATGGCTTTGAACTGGACATTGGTGACGCGGAGATCGTCGCGGTATTCGAGGCGCTGGCCGCTGGCGATCTGCCTGAAGCCGAACTGGCGAACTGGTTTCGCGATCACCTCGTCGAAGAAAGCTGATATGTCTGGCTGCGTGAATCGGGCGGCTCTCGCCAAGGCTGTATTAGTATGGTAACACAGTGGTGATGGATTACTGGACTCGCCAAAAGCCGTCGCTGCTCAGCCGCATTCGCTGGCCCTGGCAGCGCGCCTCGCGACCACGTTATGCCTTCGAGCCTGGGTTCCGCGCCCAGCATTTCGACAGGCTGCGCCGCTTCAACGGCGTCGGTCCGATTGATGAGAGCAAACCGCCGCGCACGCGCCGCTGGTGGATCAAGCGCATCGGGCTGGGCCTGGTCGCGGCCTTCCTGCTGCTGTTCGCCTATCTCGCAATCACCGCACCGCTTTCCAAATCGCTACAACCGATCGCGCCGCCGCAGATCACCTTGCTGGCCGCCGACGGCACCCCGATTGCGCGCAATGGGGCGGTGGTGGAAGACCCCGTCACGGTCGCGGACCTCCCGCCGCATGTGGTCGAAGCGTTCCTCGCGATCGAGGACCGGCGGTTCTACAGTCACTGGGGCGTCGATCCGCGCGGGATTGCGCGGGCCGCCTGGTCCAACCTCACCGGCGGGCCGCGGCAGGGTGGCTCAACGATCACCCAGCAGCTCGCCAAGTTCACTTTCCTGACCCCGGAGCAGAGTCTGACCCGCAAGGCGCGCGAGGCACTAATCGCCTTCTGGCTCGAAGCCTGGCTGACCAAGGACGAAATACTCGAGCGCTATCTCTCCAACGCCTATTTCGGCGACAATACCTATGGCTTGCGCGCGGCGTCGCTGCATTACTTCTATCGCCAGCCGGAAAACCTGCGGCCGGAGCAGGCGGCGATGCTCGCGGGACTGCTCAAGGCGCCTTCGCGGCTGGCGCCGACCGCCAATTTCAGCCGCGCGCGCGACCGGATGAAGGTGGTCCTCTCGGCGATGGTCGACGCCGGTTACCTGACCCAGGCGGAAGCCGACCGGATGCCGGTGCCGCGGCTCGATGTCCGCGCCCGCAATGACCTTCCGACGGGCACCTATTTTGCCGACTGGGCGCTGCCCGAGGTCCGCAAGCTCAGCGATGTCGGCTATTCGCGCCAGACCGTTACGACGACGCTCGATGCCCGCTTGCAGGGAATCGCGCGACGGATCGTGGCGCGTGCGCCGCTCGGCGAGGCGCAGGTGGCGCTGGTGGCGATGCGCACCGATGGCGAAGTCGTCGCCATGATCGGCGGCAAAGACTACGAGAAATCGCCGTTCAACCGGGCGACGCAGGCGCTGCGCCAGCCGGGATCGACCTTCAAGCTGTTCGTTTACCTGGCCGCCTTGCGCCAGGGCTGGGAGCCGGACGATGTGATCGACAATTCGGCGATCGAACAGGGCTCCTACCGGCCCGAAAATGCCAGCGGGAACTATTCCGAGCAGATCACCCTGGAAGACGCCTTTGCGCGCTCGAGCAACGTCGCCGCAGTGCGGCTGTTCCACGAGGTCGGCGACCGGGCGGTGATCCGCGCCGCCCGCGACCTGGGAGTGACTTCGCCTTTGCCTGCCGGCGATCCGAGCCTCGCGCTCGGGACTTCGACCATGTCGCTGCTCGAATTGACTGCCGCCTATGCCGGGGTCGCCGCCAACGCGTTCCCGGTCGAGCCGAAGGCCTTTCCGGAAAAGGACGAAGGCTGGTTCAGCTGGCTGTGGGATTCGCACGACAGTCTGAGCTCTGGCGAGCATGAAGACATCGAACGCATGCTGCGCCGCGCGGTCAATCAGGGCACGGGGCGGGCCGCGATGCTGTCGGGTCCCAATTTTGGGAAGACCGGGACCAGCCAGGACAATCGCGACGCGCTGTTCGTTGGTTATGCCGGCGATCTCGTGGTCGGGGTGTGGATCGGCAATGACGACAATTCGCCGCTGAAAGGAATTTCCGGAGGCGGGCTTCCGGCGCGCATCTGGCGCGATTTCATGGTCCAGGCGATTGGCAGCCGGCCCCCGGCGGACGCTCCGCGGGACGCACCTGCGCCCGACCCGGGCGGACCGGTCCAGCCGTTCGACGTGCCCGACCCGTTCGATATCCCATTGGGCAATGAAGGTGCCCGGTTGCGCTTCGAGAACGGGGAAGCGGTGATTTCAGCGGTCGTCGATGGCGAGCCCGTCGAATTCCGTGTCGATACCGACGAGCTGGGCGTCGATGCGAGCGAGTTCGAACGGCGCTTCCGGATGTACCAGCGGTTCAGGGAATTCGGACCTGGCGAAGGAAATTTTGGCGGTCCGATGCCGGACCTGCCGGGTCTGCCCCAGCAAGCGCGAGAGGTCGAGCCCGGCAATTAGCGCGATTTCGAGCCAGCTGGAATCATCTGGCGACACGGAGATCGCGGCAAGACTAAGTCCTGGAGCGCCCGGCTTCGATGCAGTCAAGCTCGATGGCGCTCTATCCCGCGGCCCGCCTCTCGCGATCTTCATTCTCGGGTCTTGCCGCATCGCCCTTGACGAATGGCACGATCGAGGCCTTCGGCCCTTGTTCCTGGACCAGGCTGCCCTGCTTGTGCTCGAGATCGCAGCTGCGTTTCGCGCGACTGAACAGGAATCCCTGGACCTGCTCGCAGCCCGTTTCGCGCAGGCGCTCCAGTTGCTCGATGTTCTCGACCCCTTCGGCAAGCGTGCACATCCCGAGTTCTTCCGCCAGCTTGATGACCGCGGTGACGATCGCCTGGCTGTCGGACTTTTCGGCCAGGTCGGTGATGAAGCAACGGTCGATCTTGATCTTGTCGAAGGGAAAGCTGCGCAGATAGCTGAGCGAGGAATAGCCGGTCCCGAAGTCGTCCAGCGCGATCTTGACCCCGAGATCGCGAATCTTGTGCAACAGGGCGAGATTGTCCTTGCTGTCGGTCATAAGCACGGACTCGGTGATCTCGAGCTCGACCCGCGAAGGCGAAATGCCGCTGGCAGACAGGGCCATGACGATATTACCGACCAGCTTGGGATCCTTCATCTGAACCGGTGAGAGATTGACCGAAACGAAGATGTCGTGGGGCCAGGTCGCGGCCTCCTCCAGGGCTTCGCGCAGCACCCAGTTGCCGATCGGGATTATGAGCCCCGATTCCTCTGCAATCGGAATGAAAGTGGACGGGCCGATCGAGCCACGCCTGGAGTGGTTCCAGCGCAACAGGGCCTCATATCCTACCGGACGACCCGTCTGCGCGTTGACCAGCGGCTGATAATGGACTTCGAGTTCACCCTGGCCCAGCGCCAACCGCAGGTCATGTTCGATCTCGCGACGGTCCTGGATCTGTTCCTGCATGACCGGTGCATAGATCGAAACGAAATTCCGGCCCCTGATCTTTGCATCGAGCATGGCAAGGCCCGCCGAACGGACGATGTCTTCCCCGCTGGCTCCATCCGTTGGCGAGGTTGCGACTCCCATGCTGAAGCCGATCTGCAATTGCTGACCCTCGATCGCAATCGGCTGCTTCAAGGTAGCGCCGATCAGCTTGGCGAACTTCATGGCGCCGTTGGGATCGTGCAGATGCTCCAGGATCACGGCAAATTCGTCGCCGTCCAGCCGTGCGACCATGGCCGAATTGGGGACGCAGGATTTGATGCTGAGCGCGATGTCGGCCAATACCCGGTCGCCGGCCTCGTGACCATGCATATCGTTGACCGCCTTGAAATGCGTCAGGTCGATCTGGATCACTCCGACATGCCGGCCCGCTTCACGGCGCGACAGGGCAAGCGCTAGTGTGGCGCCGAACAGATTGCGATTGGGCAGGCCGGTTAGCGAATCGTAATGAGCCAGGTAAGCGACCCTGTCTTCGGCCTCGCGGGTGCTGGTCACATCGGCAACGAAGCCGCGCCATGATTTGACCTTGCCGCAATTGTCGAAAAACGGGCGTGCCGAGATCGACCACCAGCGGCGCTTGCCGCGGATGTTCACCGGGACGACATGGCTACGCACCGGCTTGCCCGCCATGACCATGTCGCGAAATGCGTTGCGCTCTTCGCCCGGTTCCATCAGATTCGAGAAGCGCAACCCGGTAAGTTGCTCGCGGGGCAGGCCCGCCGCCCTGCAGAAGCGGCCCGATGGCGCGAAGAAATTGCCTTCGTGGTCGGTCTCGAACAGCCAGTCGCTGCCCTCCTCGTCATATTGATTGAGCAGCAATTGGACCGTTTCGTTCTTCTCCTTGAGTTCGCGCGCCTGCAGGCGGCGCGTTGCCGACTGATGATGGAGGTGGAACACGCCCCAATGGATACAAACCAGCGCCAGCGGGGCGATGGCCGCCGATACGATGTCTTCCGCGCTTCCGCGCAGCAGCAATGGCCCGCTTATGCCGATCACCTGGACGGTTGCGAGGCCGAGCGAGAGTACGGGAAAGGCAAGCAGTGCAAGCGCGTCGATCACCAGCACGAGCGCCGCGATCATCATGAAGGCCTCGTCGACCCTGGGCGGAGCCAGCCAGATGCAGGTGAAGATCGTTGCGGTCCAACCGATGCTGTTCACCAGCATGAGTGTCCGCAAGCCCGCGGCCCTGGTGAACCCGTCGAACTGCCTGATCATTCTCGACCGGGCGAATCCGGCCTGAAGAGCTGCCATGAGGACGCCAAATCCGAGGATCGCCGCGAGTAGCGGAGTTGGAAGAAAATTCCAGGCCGCCGCGCCGACCAGTGCGGTCCGGCCGATGGTGTATCGCGCGAAGGGAAACGAGATCGTATGTGCCACGCTGGTGCTGGCAAACCACTCGCGATTGCGCTCGTCGATATTGTGGCGGATCAGGTGCGAAAGCGTGATGGCCTGCACCTTAGGACGATCAATAAAGCGCGAGAATCCCGCCAAGATATCCCAACCCGTTTCTTTTTTTGCCGCCAAGAATGAGCGGACGACCCAAGTCAGGGTTCATACGGTAAACGGGGTTAAGAACCCGTTCACTATGCGAACCGGGAATGTTAACCTTACGGAACAACCAGGTATTTCTCACCGGTCGCCTTGGCGTTGTAGCGGATCGCATTTTTCCTCTCGAGCATGGCTGCGAGCCCGATGCTGGCCTTGAAATGGCTGGCGAAGGTGGTGGTCAGTCCGGCCGCGACGCGATCGCGCAAGCGTGCGCTGTCTTCCGGCCGAAGCTTCATCATGAACGGAATCAGCAGCCAGCCGGCGACTTCCCAGGTCAGGCCGAAGCTACGATTGAGGATAATCGGGCCAAGGTCGAGCGCGCCGTAGATATACACCTTCTTGCGCTCATATGAGCCATAGCGGCTGTAGGCCGCTCCTTTGGACGCGACCGCTTCCATCGCGGCCAGGATCGTCCCGGCCATCTTCCCGCCGCCGATCGCATCGAAACCGAGCCGCGCGCCGGTCGCTTCAATCGCGGCGACGAGCTGCTCCATGAAATCGGGGCTGGATGAATCGACGACATGCTCCGCGCCGATCCCCTTGAGCATTGCGACCTGCTCGGGTTTGCGGACGATATTGACCAGTGGGACATTCTCTTCGGCGCAGAGCTTGACCAGCATCTGCCCGAGGTTCGATGCCGCCGCGGTGTGGACGATGCCCTTGAAGCCCTCGGCCCGCATGGTCTCGACGAAACCGAGCGCGGTCAGCGGATTGACGTAGGACGCCGCGCCGAGTTCGATCGGCAAATCGTCGGGCAGTGCCATGCACATCCGGGCATCGGCGATCCGGTGGGTCGCAAACATCCCGCCCGGTACAGCGGCGACCCGCTTGCCGAGCAGAGCCTGCGCCTCGGGTGCATCGCCGGCAGCAATCACTGTCCCGGCGCCTTCATTGCCGACCGGCAACGGCTGGCCGATCCGCGCCTGCATCGCGCGGATGGCAGGTTCGGGCATCGCGGCGACGATCCTGCCAAGGGAATAGTCCGCATGTTCGAGGTCCGCGGGGCCGAACAGCAGCGCAAGATCGGAAGGATTGATCGGTGCGGCTTCGACCCGGATCAGGACTTCGTGGCCGGTGGGATCGGGCAGGCTCTCGGGCACCATTTCGACGACCAATTTCCCGTCTGCGCCCAGCGTCGAGACGATCTGTTGCCCTTCAACGCTCATGCCGCGTCCTCCTCGCCCGGATAGATTGCGCGGACGAAATACAGGCCTTCGGGCGGCGCGTTAAGCCCGAGCGCCTGCCGATCGCGCGCGGCGAGCGCTTCGCCGACCTGCTCTTCGGTCCATTGGCCCTGGCCGACCAGCGCCAGCGTGCCGACCATCGAGCGAACCTGGTGATGGAGAAAGCTGCGCGCCGCGGCATCGACGATGACATGATCGCCGACCCGCGTCACCTCGAGCCGGTCGAGCGTCTTGACCGGATCCTGCGCCTGGCAATGGGCTGAACGGAAAGTGGTGAAATCGTGCCGCCCGACCAGCATCTGCGCCGCGCGCTGCATCGCCTCGGCGTCGAGCGGGCGCGCGACCTGCCAGGCATGGCCGCGTTCGAGCGTCAGCGGCGCCCGGCGGTTGGCGATCCGGTAGTGATAGCGCCGCCCGATGCAGGAAAAGCGCGCATGCCATTCCTCTGGCACTGTCTCGCAGGCGATCACCGCGATCGGGTCGGGCCGCAGCCGGGCGTTGAGCGCCTCCATCAATCGGAACGGCTCGATATCCTTCGCGATATCGACATGGCTGCGCATCGCGAGCGCATGGACCCCGGCATCGGTCCGCCCGGCCGAATGAAGCGTGACCTGTTCGCCGGTCACCTCAAGCACCGCTTCCTCGACCGCTTGCTGGACGCTCGGCCCATGCGCCTGGCGCTGCAGGCCCATGAACGGCCCGCCATCGAATTCGAGGGTGAGGGCGAAGCGGGTCATTTGCGTTTGAGCCAGGTGAAGCCCCCCACCGCCACCAGGATCGATAGGGGCAACAACATGCCGCCGGGCTGGACGGGGAAAGCTGGAGTCCAAGGCCTACAATCGAGGAATGTACACCAAATACGCGGCATCGTTTCCACCAGTGACAAAGGCAGCGCGGCGATCAGCGCGAACAGGCTTAGATAAAGGGCAAAAGCGGGCCGGATGAGGCCGGCGACGGCTCCAGCCAACGCTGTAATTGCGGCAACGCAGCTAGCAGCAATGATGGCTGCTCCGACTGGATGAGCGCTTTCGCCCTGATGCAGTAAACTGAGACTGCCTCCGATAAACAGCGCGGCAAAGACCAGGCTGGCAGCGCAACCCAGTTTAACGACCCATTTTGTCGCGGGACGCGTCATGCGAACAGCCCAGGCGGAAGCGGTTTGCCGCGCTGGAATTCATCGAACCCGACCGGTTTTTTCCCAGCGCGCTGGAGCAGGATGGGCCTGAGCTTGTCATCCACCAGCTTGGCTTCGAGCAGTTTCACCCGCTCGCCCTCCAGTTCGAACCATGCACCAGGTGCCGGGGCGAAGGCGCGGACCTGCCGTTCGATTTCCGCGGCAGGTTTCCCGAAATCGATCCGCGTTTCCGCCTTGTCGATCTTG